>DATNRD010000591.1:0-7458 GCA_036703665.1 Candidatus Obscuribacterales bacterium | reverse complement strand
CCGCAACCGCCTCAAGGAGAACGGCGAGATCGTGGTCTTCCGCTCGCTCACGGAGGCAGGCAAGTACAAGATCCTCGACCGCGACATCCAGGAGGTGCAGGGCGTCTTCGCATCCAACCCGGAGCGGATGTTCACCATCGCGGTGGACGACAAGGCCCGGCGGTTCCTCATGTCCGAGGCGCTCCAGGACGACGGCAACGTCTCCAACCTGAAGTCGGTGGTGAAGACCCTGCTCGAGGAGCCGCTCACCGGTGAGGCCATCAAGGGCACCATCGGGCTCGGCGACCGGGTCGAGGTCACGCACGAGGACGGGAAGGGCGGGCTCACGTTCTACTGCACGAAGGAGGGCGCGGTGCTCAAGCCTGCCGGCGTGCCTGCGGCGACCGACCCGGCTGGCGACAGCCAGGACGGAGCCGAAGCCGGCGGCAAGGGCGTGCCTGCCGTGCCGGGGCCGGCGCTGGTTTCGCCACGCGGCCGCTTCGTGGTCGTGCCGGGCGTGCCGGTCGTCGGCGGTGGGGTGCTCATCGACATGAGCGAGCTGATGTTCCTCATGAAGGCGAGCGACCTCAAGCTGCAGGCGCAGCGCGAGTCCAAGCTCATGGCCCCGTACATCATCCGGCTGACCGACAAGGAAAGCCTGGATGCGCTCACGATCAGCTGCCTGTCCATGGTGCGCGAGATCACCGAGATCCTGGGCGTCAAGGTTCTGAACAGCCAGACGAGCTACCAGGCACCGTATTCGGTGACGATCAAGGTCATGGCCATCCCCGGCCAGATCGAGCTCATCACCCTGCGGTACCCCGGTATCTCCGTGACGCTGGACGCAACCGATCCGGACAAGCAGTAGGTGCGTTAGCGCTGGGCTGGTGCCCGCCCCGGTGTCTTGCCTTACAGAGGCTCGACGCCGGGGCGGCGCCATCGCCGCGACCATAATGGGTATATTCCCCGGGCGCAAACTGACCCCGGCTCCACCGCAGGTGCACTACTGGGCAGTCCAGAGGCTTGGTGTTCGCCTGGAGAAACGGATAACGAAGCTCATCAGCCACACTTCTATTCGCTTGCGGATTCTTTACTATAAAAAGTAGCATATATCTCGGGCTGCGTAGCAGACCCGCGGGGCTGGTCGCGGTGGGAGAGACTCGAACTCTCATCCTGCTCGTCGCTACAGAGCTGCTCTGTCCATTGAGCTACCACCGCAGGCCAGCAATTACTTAGCGACGGCATGACGGCCGGCTGGAAAAAGTTCAAAGCCTCCATTGCCGTCAGGCAGTGGAGGCGATAGTGGTAGCTCCAGCTCTGTAGCGATGTCAATATATTAGCGCCCGTCGACTACGCTCAGCCGGTGGGCAGCTTTAAAAACACGCTCCCTCAAACGGCGCAATCCAATGTATGGTGGTAGAAGAGCACAGACTTAGCGGTGTGCTCGGCGGGCTACCGGTTTCTGGCAAACTCAAGTCCTGAGCGAGGCTCGGAACGAGCTGTGCATCCCACTGTGAAATCAGGAGGGTGGAAGCCATGGACAAAATGCAAGCTTATGGTGCTCTTTTCGGTCGCGTACTGCTCGGTTCGGTGTTTATCATCACCGGCATGGTGAGGCTGTCGCAGTGGTCTCCGTCCGTCGATTACCTGGCGGGAATGGGGATTCCGCTGGTTCCGGTTTTGCTGGCAATGGCGCTTCTGCTGCAGTTCCTGGCGGCACTTTGTGTTCTTACTGGATTCATGGCGCGCGCCGGGGCGATTGTGCTGGCGCTCCTGACGATTCCCGCCACCGTCATCTTCCACAGCTACTGGACATATCCTGCCGGTGTTGAACAACAGACGCAGGCGCTGCTGTTCCTCAAGAACATCGCCATATTCGGAGGTTTGATAGTTGTGGCAAGCCTCGGTCCCGGACCGATAGCGCTTACGATTGGCAAACCCAAGACCACCACGACCGCACAGAGCCAACCAGCATAGCCGCCCACCTGTAGGCGTCTGATAACAGCTTCGTGGGCGAGGTGCAGTCAGGCAAGAGCCGCGAGGAGCGGGTCGCCGCCGAGCGTCTTGTCGCATGGAGGAGGAGCGCAGGGCAAGCGGAGGCGGCGAGAGCCATCCGAGCATAAGCCGATGCCGAGTGGCAAGCGACGAAGCAGGCGGTGTAGCCGTGCTACGCGACGACGGAGCGCATTAAACTGAAGCCAATTGACAGATGCACTATAATGCTGGCTGGAAAGGAGCGCTTGTGGTCAGGTTCCTGCTCAGGGTAGCGCTGGTTTCTTTTGCTCTGATTTTTGCCCTGCCCCGGATTGCCGGCGTCAGGTTCAGCGGCGATCCCCTCGGAGCGGTGGCCACGTCGCTGGTCTTCAACCTCACTTACTTCGGGCTCGAGTGGCTCCTGGCCGTCATCGCCTTCGGGATTAACATAGGGACCCTCGGTTTGGGCGTTTTCATCACGGCTGCCCTCAAGTTCGTTGCATCGCTGCTGGCGCCGTCGCTGGCGCTTATGGGGACTTCCCACCTGATGCCTAAGTTCCTGCATATATCGCACTACTTCCCGGAAGCCGTGGTGGCTGGTCTGGTACTGGGCGGGCTCATGTGGGTCGCGACACCCGAAAAGCCCAGGAGCAGGCGTTCCTAGGGTAAATCCTGTATTTGCATTTTCTGCGGAACATGCGGGCGCGCATACCGTCATTTCGTTCAGCAACGGCTCCGGAGGTAGGGGTCTGTGGTGAGCCGGTGCCGATACTTGCTGACACGCAGCTACGCAACAAGTCGGCACGCCCATGGCGTGTCGGGTGAAGGAGCACACAAATGTCCGAAGTCTGCTCGAGCTCCACAGAAGACCTGTTGCCGGGGGAGGAATCCGGCTTTGTGCTGGACATGAACCTCCGTCAGATTTTTCCAGGGGATTTTGTCGTAATGCCCTGCTTCAACTCGATTGTCGATCGCGGCATGGTGATTGGCGTGCGCGGCTCAACCGTCGAGTTCATGATTTTGAGCCCGGAAACCGGGATTCCCGAGACCATTGTGCTGGATCTCCGCCGTCCCGACCAGTCTACGGGTCTTTTCGGGCGATATGGGTACGTGGGTGTGCAGGTGTGCGCGCGTAAAGGCGAGCCTGCCGCCCGCGATTTTGCGCGCCAGCTCGTGAGCGCCTGCCGTGAGATGGCTCGTCAGGTGCCTAAGTTCAACCCGTACATGATGGCGCAGGCCAATGCGCGGGTTGAATATCTGAGCAAGCTGCTCGAAGCCTAGAGCCGCTTGCCGGTGTTAACTGCCCACAGCGCGGGGCCGCGGGGCGACCCGGGGCCCTCCTTTCTCTTGTGCGGAATCGCTGCCGCAGCGAGGCGCCGCTCTGCCCTCCGCCGGCATCTTGGTCAGGGAGTCCGCCAGTACCGCAGGGGGATCTGCCACTACCGCGGGGGATCCGCCGGTATGGCAGGCAGGAATAAACCCCGCCCGTACTGCTAGGCAGAGTGGTCGTGACACCGATTCCAAGACCTTGGTGCGGTTGCGCTAGCCATCAACCGCCGGTTTGATACGTGTATCCACCACCGTTGAGCTAGCGAAAGCGAGCTGAGATGGCAGCCATCCAACCGCCCCGGAATTCCGGAAATTTCGGCAGGCCAATGCGTTCAAGCCGATCTCCGCCGGCATCGGCCGGGCCGGTATGTAGCTTTACACAACCGACGCTGGATTTAAGCAGTTATTGCTTTGGATCAAGCTGAGATCCTAAGGTGTTGTCCTATCTGTTCTCGTTTCTGAGAGACAAATCGGAGTCACAACCAACTCGGCCAAGCCCTAAAAGCTTCATCGATTCCTGAGCCCATTTCTCCACCCTGGTTTTCGCGCAGTGGCGTTGGAAGCCGGGTTGTCTTTTGGGTGGCGAAAGCGCCGCCAGAACCAAGAAGGAGACCTTTCGCATGTTGATGAAACTCCTGCGCAGCGCGTGCTTCCTCTGGGCACGCCTGACTCACTGGCGGCGCAGGAACGCGCGTTACATTGCCCTGGGAGGCGGACCGGGCGCCGGCAAAGGCACCCTGGCTTCCAGCCTCGCTCCTGCGCTGGGACTTCCACACCTCAGCATGGGCCATGTATTCCGCAGCGAAATCGCCGCCGGCACCGAACTCGGCAAGCAGGTCGAAAGCTACGTCAAAGCCGGCAAGCTGGCTCCCGACGAGCTGACCATCGCCGCTCTCAAGCGCGAGCTTACGCAGCCGAAGTACCACGAGGGTGCCGTCATCGACGGCTTCCCCCGGACTGCCAGGCAAGCGCAGCTCCTGGATGACGTCCTCTTCTGGTGGGGCAACAGGCTCGAACGCTTCGTCCTCATCGAAGTTCCCAGAGAAGACCTCATCGAGCGGCTCTCCAACCGGAGGACCTGCTCAAACAAGCTTTGCGGGCGGACGTACCACCTGGTGCGACAGCCGCCCCGCGAGGCTGGTAAGTGCGATGCCTGCGGGCACTCGCTCTACCAGCGCGAGGATGACGTTCCTGCCGCCATCGAGGAGCGCCTCGCAATCTTCAAAGAGGAGTCGAAGCCTCTTTGTGATTACTACAGAGGGCAAGGCCTTCTGATGACCGTTCAATCGACCAACGCGAAGGGCCCCGAGGCCGTCTTCGCCGAGGTCCTTTCAGCCGTTAACGGCTAAACAGGAGCAAGCCATGACGATGAAGAACGATCAGATGGTCGGTTCCGAGAACCTGACCGATACCACCGGCTGGACGCTGTCCGACGCCGTCGAGGCTTCGCTGGAAGCCCGCATCGAGAGCCACCGTTACGCCGACGAGACGGATCGCATCCTCTCCCGCATCCCGGGCGAGGACGTCGAGACGCTCTTCCCGTCGTACGAGGCGCTGGTGAAGATGGGCGTCGAAGTCACCAGGCTCGCGGACGCGCTCGACAACGGGCTCGATGCGAAGCTGTTCGGCGCGGTGCTCGAGCAGGGTCTCGAGATCGAGGGCTTCAACCAGACGCTGGAGGCGGGCATCGACATCCCCACCTTCAACGCCGGCATGGAGCACCTCGTCGAGCAGCAGCGGCTGCTCGAGCTGCACCCGGACGCCGTGGACCGTGCCCTGCACCGCCACGGCGAGTGCAGCTGCGTCGCCTAGCGGAAGGGTCGCTAATGCTCGGGCAGGGTCGGGTCTTGTGCCCGGCCCTGCCCGGCTAACGCCCAATGCGGTCGCAAGACCGCCCCTTCCCTTTTCATAGACTGTTACTATTGCTTGTCGGAGGAAAGCGTACCGATCGCAAGTGTTCAGTGCTGAGCATTCACCGCCAGTCATTCTGAGGAGCCCCAGCGGGGGGCGACGAAGAATCTCTCACAGCAGCGCCTGTAGGTCAGGGATTCTTCGCTTCGCGTTGCTCGGCTCAGAATGACTTTGCGGAGACGTCCTTGAGTGAATCCTTACTACCCATTGGGCAAGCCCCTTCCACTTGTAAGGGCGCCCACTTCGGGCTCGCCGTCTTGCAGGCGGAACCAGCACCGGCTGTCTGGGAGGAGACTCGCAGGCAGCAACTTCCCTAACTGTTTTCCATGAGGAACGACGATGACTCTTTTGGACTTTCTTGATGACCCGCGCAAAGACGAACTGGACCGTCTGGCCTGCCGCGCCGTTTTCATTATGGCGCGCGCCCAGATAGTCTCCGGCGCAAGCGCATACGTTGATGCGACGGCAGCCTGGTTGCTGGCTAACCTGGTACTGAGGATGATCGACGAGCGGGTCAAGCACTATCCCTTTCTGTCCGCCAGGGCAGACGCGTACAGCCATGGTTGGCCAGAGGTTTTCGACCAATCCGGCAGCAGGCGCGGCGAGCCCCTGTCCCCGGCTGACATTGTCAGGTTCTGTGCGCCTCTGTTGGAGCGGGCCAACGAACTGCTGACCAGGCACGAGGATTCCCGGTTGGACCTCCCGGAACCGAGATTCAAGTTGGCTTGCGAGGAATTTGGCAGGCTGCTGGGTGAGCCCCGGCGACCCGCTTGCTGGGCGGTGCCTCCGGTTCGATGAAGAAGCCCGCTGCATTCGACTATGGCAGCAGAGCTAGGCTGGGAGCGGCAAACTGCTGCTCCCGTGTTCAACGTATTCGTCTTGGAGATAACTTTTCTATGAGATACCTTCTGGTGAGCATACGTGCTATCTGTGCTTTTCCGGGCGCTGTTCACCGGCGTTTGCGAGCGCTCAGCGACTTCATTGACGAGTTACTCGAGGATGCTCTCGAAGATCTGCCCGAGATGCTGCGCGAGCTGGCCGGCAGTTACGGCAAGCTCAGAGAAGAGACGCCGGAAGAACGGCATGAGAGGCTGCTCAAGCAGTTCATAAAGCGCGACCGGATTCTGTTCGGGAAGAAGGACAGGTACTGCGCGCGCAGCCTCATGAATCTGGCGGATTTTTACCGCTCACGCAGGCGTCTTGGCGAAGCCGAGCAATACTATGTGCGCGCGCTGGAGATCCTCGAGCTGCACCTGCGTTGCGGAGACCCCGCGCTCTCGGAAGCCTACAGCAAGGTTGCTGGGTTCTACCGCCAGTACGCCCAGGACGAGCTGTCTGCCACGCTCTACCGCAAGGCGATTGCCGGCAAAGCCAAACAATTCGGCGAAGATGCGCCTGAGCTGGTTCCCGATCTGCGGGGATTGGCCGAGGCGTGCCTGGACATGCGCCGGTACGAGGAAGCACTGGAGGCATATCTCCGCGAGCTGGCGATCAAGGAGAAAGCCCTCGGGCCCTCCCATCCGGAGCTGTGCGCTGTGCTGGCCGAGATACTGCGCGCCTTCCGGGAGGCGTCGGACGCCAGCAGGGCGGAGCGATACAAGGAGCAGCTCAAGCTCATCGAGGCGGTAAACGTTGTCGAAGGCGGTCTGGGGCGCGAGCACAGAGCTGTGGCTGCCGAACTCGAACGCCTGGCTGCCTTCTATCGTAAGGACGGAAAGTACGATTTTTGCCGCCTCCTGGAAGAACGGGCACGGCTGGCACGCCTGGCCGACAAGGTGCGGGGAGGTGACTATCCCGGCCTGGTACGCGATTTGCGAGAGCTTGCCGATCTATACGAACGCCGGAACGAACCCGGCGACGCCACCGCGGCATTTCGCTTGAGGGCGCGAGCGGACCACATCGTCGCCATCAGGCGTGAGCGCGGCAAGAACGCAGACATTTCAGTACTTCGCTGATCGGTCTGCACCGGTAAATCAACTTGAGGAACCAACTGTGAAATCAATCTTCGAGCAATTTGAAAACCAGCTTCTGGCCGCCTCCAAGCGGGCGTTTGCCGACATGATTCAGCAGGCGGATCGCACCGGCGAGTGGGAGCGTCTGCTGGCAGCGCTGCGGCGGCACGGCGTCAACCAGACCATCGTGCGCGCGCCCTTCTCGAAGCTCGGGTGGGACCGGATCGCGCTCGACATCGACCGCTCGCGGCTGGCGGATGGCGGGTACATGGAGGAAGTCTGCGCGTTCCTGTCCACCGAGTGGCTTGGGCTG
>DATNRD010000590.1:0-6252 GCA_036703665.1 Candidatus Obscuribacterales bacterium | reverse complement strand
GTCCCAGAAATTGCGCTCGCAGATCAAGGAAGCTTACCGCCTCTTGTATCGCTCCGGGATGAATCGGTCTGATGCCCTGGTCAAGATAGAGGAGACTCTCGAGCCCGCTCCTGAAATTGCAGAAATCGTCGAGTTCGTGCGGAGCAGCAAGCGCGGCGTGGCCGGGGTTGTCGGCGAAAGCGCAGAAATTCTGGAAGAAGTGCCGGTCGAGGCGATCTAAATCAAAGCGCTGTGTCGTCGCGTGGTGAGCAGCCTGGGGGTCCTTGGTCCTGCGGGCGGACGTGCACCGCAAGTGATGGTAAAGTAGGTGCAGCCGGCGACTGGTAACCTTGAAAGGTGAGTTCGCAAATTACAGAGCCCGTTCTCGAGCAGACGCACGAAATACGGTCCGGGTACGGTTCGCTTTTCCGGAATCGCGACTTTATGTCGCTCTGGATTGCCCAGATTTTTTCGCAGCTGGCCGATCGGGCGGTGTTCGTCCTCTTCGTCGCCGTTCTCACCCAGCAGCAGGCGTTGGTCGAGAATCCGACCGGCGCCGCCCAGATGACCAGCATTCTCTATGTGGCCTTCACCATTCCGGCGGTCGTGCTGAGCCCCGTGGCCGGCGTCTATGTCGATCGCTGGTCGAACCGCGCCATTCTTGTGCTCTCGAATATAGCCAGGGGGCTGTTCGTATCGCTGATAGCGCTACCGGTGGTGGCAAAGTCGGCTCTGGTCGCCTATACTCTCGCATTTTTGGTTTCTGTGGGGACGCAGTTTTTCGGGCCTGCCGAGGCTGCCGCCATCCCCAGGCTGGTCAAGCGTCAAGACCTCTACAGCGCCAACTCGCTGTTTTTTACCACCATGATGATCGCCCTTGGTTTCGGGTTCGCTGTCGGCGAGCCGATCATCTCCCAGTTTGGACTGGCCAATGCCCACTGGGCCGTAGCCGGCTCCTTTTTCCTGGCGGCGGCGCTGTTGTGCTCGGTCAAGGATACAAAACAGACGTATGGACGGCGCGATCCCTGGTGGGAGGAGCTCCGCTTCGGGCTTTCCTACATATCGGGCAACCGCCTTGTCTTCCGGGCAATATTGAAGATTACGGTGTTGTTCAGCACCATCATTACCCTCAACATCATCGCTGTCGGCCTGGCCCAGCAGGTTCTCCACATCAAGCCCTTTCAGTTCGGATGGATCGTAGCCGCCGCCGGTGTGGGGATGGCGCTCGGGAACTTCTGGGTAGGGCACTACGGCCAGGTCTGGCGACCAAGCTTGCTGGCGTATGCGGGATTCTCCTGCCTCGGGCTCTTCATGTGCATGTTGGGCAGCCTCCAGTTCATCTCCCAGTATCTGTGGCCGGCGCTGGGTCTGGGGCAGTTGGCCTGGCAGGGCGGCCTCATGTCGGTACCTTTAATGCTCGCCATGTTAGTCGGGGCGTCTTGTGCTATCGTGGCTGTTCCGACCCAGGCTGCATTGCAGGCTGCAGTGCCGGAGGAACTCAGAGGTAAGGTTTTCGGCGCGCAAAATACTGCCATGTCGGCTGCATCTACCATCCCAGTGATTCTCGCGGGCGTCTCGGCTGACAATCTTCCTGGTGGCGTGTCCTCGACGCTCTTGCTCATCGGTGTGCCGACGCTGCTGCTGGGGACTTACTATTTGCTGCGTAGCAGGCAGCGCGGACTCGAGCCAATGCCGTTCACTTAACCTGGGGGCGCGGGCATCCTGCCCGCTCCGAGGCAAGCGGGACGCCTGCGCTCGCAGGGTTCCGAAGGCAACCCGTGGCGCGGTGACAGGCATTGAGGCTCGAGGCGGAATTGACAGGCAGATCAGGTTAAAAGATTCCCATGCTCAGTGCAGCTTCCACCATCGGCGGTCCGGCTGTAAAAAGGTCAGGCAAAGCTCCGTACCGCGTTTACATCTCGGTGAACGGGGAAGGCTACGGGCATTCCAGCCGGGCGCTGGCGGTGGCCAGTTACTTCGATCCAGAGAGCGTTCTGTTCGGCAGCTACGGTTATGTGCTAGAGCGCATCAAGCGCGCTGGTTATGCGGCGGTCGAGGTGGGACCGGAGGTCAAGTTTTTCGGCGAAGACGGTTCGTTTGAGATTTCCCGCACCATTCTTAAAAACTCCACCTGGCCGCTGGTGATTAACAAGCAAACACGCGAGGAGACGCGCATCATGAAGGAGTACGGCATCAATGCCGTGCTCTCCGATTGTCGCCCTGCTGCGGTCTTTGCAGCCGGAAAGTTGGGTCTGCCCTGTATATATATGACCAACCAGACGCGGTTCGATTACTTCTTCCAGCGCCATTCCAAGCGCACCGGCAGCGCCAGGGAGCGCGCCCGTCTGGCTTCCGAGACCCCGAAAGCGTTGCAGGAGGCGATTCTCTGTGCCGCGGCCGAGCCCAGCGTCGAGCTTGTGGCCAAGTCGGTGTTTCGACAGGTGGACGAGATTGTCATTGGCGACTTCCCGCCGCCGGATACTATCTGCCTGCCAATCCTCAGCCGGAAGCCCCAGGTGATGAAGCGCCAGAGAATGGTCGGCCCGATTACCGCCTGGCGTGCGGACGAAGTCGTTCCGGCGTACCGGCCGGGTTACGGGCCGTATGTCGTGGGGACGCTGGGTGGACACCAGTACCGCCTGCCGCTTTTTCAAGCATTGATTGAGGCGGCTCGCCGGTTGCCCGAAGTGCAATTCGAGATTTTCTCCAGCTTCCGTTCGGCCGAGACTCCGCCCAATGTGCGGATTACCGAGTTCACCGATACGCCCGAGCGTTACTACAAGGCTGCCGATCTGGTTGTCACCCAGGCAGGTCATTCGACTGCCATGGAGTTGCTCAGTCTGGGCAAGCAATCGCTTTTGGTTCCTGACTACAAGCAGATCGAGCAGGAAAGCAACGCCCGGCGCATGGTAGAACTTGGAGCCTCCACGCAGCTGACATATCCGGAGCTTGCCGGAGCGGCGCTGGCCGCCAGCATTCAACACCAGCTTAAGACGCGCACTTACGAGCTCAATGCCATGCGCTTGGGGCGGCTGGCCGCCAAGCTGGAGGGAGCCCGTCGTGTCGCCGAGCTGGTAACCGACTATGCCTTGCGGGTTACCGCGTATTAAGTATAAGCGCTCCGTCGCCTTGCACCGGCTCCTCCGCGCGACAAGGCGCTTGGCTACGACCGCCGGCTACGCCGGCTGGCACGGACTGGTAGGCGTCGTCGCCTGCCGCCCTATTCTTGTCAAGCATCTATGTGATACTTATGACTATGTACTTTAATTCGCCGGAAGGTTGTCATTCCTATAAACTGGTTGTAGCCGGGGAAAAGGACTTTAGAGCGACCGACATGCGCAACCGACTCTTGCTTATAGGATTGGCAGTCGCCTTTTGGTTCTGCATCAAGGTCGTCGACTACCTGTTGCCGGGTCCGGCCATCCTGGTGCTGCTTTGCGCGCTCATAGCGGTGATGGTGACCCATTCCCTCTGGCTGTTCACAGCCCAGAGCCGCTGGATAAGAAACCGCCGGAGGCGATTGCCGGATGCCGGTAGGCGGTTCATCTCAATGGATGCGGAGCGCTGGCAGCCGTCGGTCGACATTTTTGTGGCGGCAAAGAACGAGTCCAGGGTGATCGAGACCTGCGTCCGCAATCTCTTCAAGCTCGATTACCCGAAGTTCCTCGTGTGGATTATTGACGACTGCTCCACCGATGCCACGCCTGAGATTCTCGAAGCCTTGAAGAAGGAATACCCGCGGCTCAGGGTCATACGCCGGAGTCCAGGCGGACGCCCGGGTAAGTCGGCGGCGCTCAACGAGGCGCTTCCCTTGTCAAAAGGGGAAGTCATAGCGGTGTTCGATGCCGACGCTTATGTGGCGCCCAACTTCCTGAGGACAGTGCTTCCCGTGCTGGCGGCCGAAGGAGTGGGAGCGGTGCAGGTGCAGAAGAGGATCTATGAGTACCAGAAGGGGTTTCTGGTCAACTGCCAGGCTTCGGAATATGCCCTGGACACCTATTTCCAAATGGGGCGCGACCTTATCGGTGGTGCCGTGGAATTGCGCGGCAACGGGCAGTTGATCAAGCGGACAGCGCTCATAGATGTGGGCGGCTGGAACAACAAGGCGATCACCGACGATCTCGATCTGACGATGAGACTGCTCATCAACGACTGGGACATACGCTTCTGCCCCCTCGCGTATGTCTGGGAAGAAGGTGTCACCACTCTCGGTGCGCTTATGAGGCAGAGAAAGCGGTGGGCGGAGGGCAGCATCCGTCGCTATCTGGACTATATTTTCCCGCTCAATTCCCCGGGGCGGCTTTCCCTCGTCGAGCGCCTGGACACGATGGCGTTCACAACGTATTTCGTCGTGCCGGCGCTCATCTTCCTCGAGGTGTTCAGCGAGGCGTTCAATGCCATAAGCGGTCGGCCGACAAACTGCAGTTTCTTTTGTGTCGTGACAACGGCGATCATCATTATCAGCCAGCTCAATTTCTTCATCGCGATGAGGCTTTACCGCAAGCGCATGCCCGCCTGGCGAGCCTTCCTTCACACGTTCGAAGTGAACGCCTATGTCTTCGCACACTGGATGCCGTGCGTCTTCGCCTCCCTCAGTCAGATAATGTTCAAGCGGCAAGCTTCGACGTGGCATCGAACCGAGCACGTCGGCCAGCCTGCACCACAGCTGGTGGAGCGGTCTTCCTGAGCCGGTGCCGAAAAGTCCGCCGGCGCTTGTTGCCCTCCGGTCTCGGGTGTGTGCCGAATGATGCCGGCGATGACAAGCCCTTGGCAGCGCTCCGCCCGTGGTGCCAAGAGGAGGATTGAACGCTTGGAAATGGTGGCACAATATGTGTGCGATATATGGTGCAGCTCTTGGAAAGACTGCGTCGTTATCTCGCAAAACATTTTTATAGGTCGTGCAATCGTTCCCATTCCTGATGTGAGGCGGGTTTCCTGCCTCTTTGCCACCGTTTATTGGTGTCAGCAAATATGGACCTCCTCGAGAAAATCGGTAAAATTGTCTTGTTCTTGGGCCGGGTAGGTCCGGGGCAATGTCAGGTGGTTATTAGAGACGGAGATTTTCATGCAGAAGAAGTTAGCGTCCTCTCTCGTACTAGCCGTGGCCATGGCAGGCACCATGGTGGCTCCATCCTACGCCGACGACGACACATTCAAGAGCATCGTGCAGTTTCCTGTAAAAGTGCTCGGGTCGGCCGCCGGTGCAGTTGTTGGAGTGCCAGAGGGCGCCGTCAAAGATGGTGTCAAAGGCGCGAAGATGTCCACTAAGTGGGTCGCCGGCAAGCTCGGGGACGAAGATGGCACATACCAGACCTGGTTCGGTGCTGTTCTTGGCGGTCCCTTCGGTATTGCTGGTGGTGCCGCCTACGGCATGTTTGATGGTGGCTGGCACGGTATGAAAACCGGTTACGAAAAACCGTTCAGCAAAGAGTCCTTCACCTTCAAGGAAGAATAGTCGTCGATGGGGCGGGGCCCCTCGCCCCGTGGATGTGCCGATGAGGTTGCCTCGAGGGAGGCATGCTCTTTCTCCAGAATGGTGATTCAAATGAACAACAGAGTAGTGTCATTGCTGGCTGCCGTAGGGCTTCTAATGTATGCGCCGTCACCGTCGCATGCGGGAGCGCTTGGCGACGTAGCCAGCCTGTTCGGGTCGGCCACCGCTACGGTCATCGACATCCCTGAGGGCATCCTCGTGGACTCCCTCTATCGTTCGCCGAAGAATGCATGGAAGGCTCTGGCCGGACATTTTGGCGATGAGAAGGGATTTCAACAGAACGTAGCCGGCGCGCTGATCGGTATCCCCGTCGGCTTTGTCTGGGGGATTCCTGCTGGTGCTCTCCGTGGTGCAAAGCACGGAATGGGAACCGGCTGGGAAAAGCCCTTCAGCACCGAGTCGTACATAGTTGGTCTCGAGGAAAAATAGTGTGTTACTACGAGCTGCAGGGTTTGAGCCAAACGCTCTGCAGCCGCTAGAAAGATGGTGAGACAAATGAAAATGAAAACTCTAGGTCGCGTGTTGTGCTCCGTTACGCTGATGGCTTCGGCCGTTTCCCCGGCCCTGGCTATCGACTACGAAGCCAAGCCGGTCGGCTGGGTCTTGTTGGCTCCCTGGAGATTGGCAGGAGCCCTGTCGGGCGCTGTCGTCACCGGCGGCGTCAGCGGTCCGATCGACAAAGGCTATCACTGGTTCCTGAAGGGCACCGAGCATGTTGCCGGCAAGTTCGGCGACGAGAATGGCACCGGACAGATTGCAGCCGCCGTTCCGATCGGCGG
>DATNRD010000589.1:0-5860 GCA_036703665.1 Candidatus Obscuribacterales bacterium | reverse complement strand
ACGGCATCCCGCTCGATCAGGTACTGCCTTATTCCGTTGCGCGTACTTGGCATACGCAGCTCGGCATATTCTGGATTGCAACCGCCTGGCTGGCGACGGGACTGTTTGTCGCTCCGGCGATCTCCGGGTTGGAGCCCAAGTACCAAAAGCTGGGGGTGGACTTCCTCTTTGGGTGCCTTCTGGTAATCGTTGTTGGCTCGATGGCCGGACAGTGGCTTGGAGTTCAGCAGCGCCTGGGTCTGGTTGAAAATTTCTGGTTCGGGCACCAGGGGTATGAGTACGTCGATCTCGGCCGATTCTGGCAGATATTTCTATTCGTGGGACTGTTCGTGTGGCTGGGCCTGACGGCCAGAGCCATGTGGCCTGCCATCAAGCGTCGGGCGGCTAATCGAAACCTTCTGGCGCTGTTCATGATTTCTTGCGTCGCTATCGCCGGCTTTTACGGAGCCGGGCTCGCTTACGGCCGGCACGAGAACCTCGCCATCGTCGAGTACTGGCGCTGGTGGGTAGTGCACCTCTGGGTGGAGGGCTTCTTCGAGGTGTTCGCCACCGTGGTTATCGCATTTCTGTTCACAAGAATGGGATTGCTGCCGATCGGGACCGCGACTGTCAGCGTGCTCTTTTCGACCATCGTTTTTCTGGCAGGCGGCATCCTAGGCACCTTCCACCATCTGTACTTCACGGGAACACCCATGCCGGTACTGGCTCTGGGCGCGACCTTCAGCGCGCTGGAGGTCGTGCCGCTGGTGCTTATGGGCTTTGAAGCGTATGACAATCTGACGCTCAGCCGCGTGCGCCCCTGGGTGGAGGCATACAAGTGGCCGATATACTTCTTCATCGGTGTAGCTTTCTGGAATCTGGTTGGTGCGGGGCTGTTCGGCTTTCTCATCAATACGCCGATTGCTCTGTACTACATGCAGGGGCTCAACACCACACCTGTTCACGGGCATACCGCCCTCTTCGGTGTGTACGGTATGCTGGGCATCGGCCTGATGCTTTTCTGCATGAAGGGGCTAGCCACCCACAGGCAGTGGAAGACCGGTGCACTGGCTTACTCTTTCTGGGCAATCAACATCGGGCTCTCGCTCATGGTGCTGATCAGCCTGCTGCCAGTGGGAATGCTCCAGACTTGGGCGAGCGTTGAGCACGGGATGTGGTATGCCAGGTCGGCCGAGTTCCTGCAGACCGGCACTATGAACGTTCTGCGCTGGCTTCGCGTCATTGGCGATACCATATTCGCCACGGGCTTTCTCGCCCTGGGCTGGTTTGTTCTCGGACTTAAGGGCGGTTGGTCGCTCAAGCCCGGGATGGACCGCGTCATCGAGAAGGAAATGGAAAAGGTCACCGCCTGAACTGGCGCACTGCCATGCGCCCCTTTTACCAGTAGATTTGGTGGCGACAATACTACCGCGAACGTTCACTCAAGTACTTCGGCGTACTGTCATTCTAAGCCGAGCAGGGCGAGGCGAAGAATCTCAGACGACGATGCGCCGTGATAAGGGATTCTTCGTCGCCCCTGCGGGGCTCCTCAGAATGACAGATAAGGAATGGGGCTCCTCAGAATGACAGGCGGAGTAGGCTCAGCACCCGCAACCTACCGGGGGTAGAAAACACGAACACCACTGCCAATAACGCCGAGGCACCATCAGTCGGTTGGATGACAGTCAGATAAATCAGTCTCGAAATTCAGCATGAAGGACGACGTATCTTTGCCAATCAAGTGCGAGAGTTGATACTAGCAGCTACGGAAAAAACAGAGGCTTCGACGATGAAGATTTTGGTTGCTGTCGACGAGAGAGCGTGCGGAGAGGCTCTGGCTGACTTTATTGGGAGCCATGTATGGCCGGTGGGAGCGGACTTCAAAGTCTTTCATGTAATCAAGCAACTGGGCACGGATGACTTCAGGCGCTTTCTCCGACTGCCGTTGGTCGAGGACATAGCCGACGAACTCCGTTCATCGGGTGAGCACCTGGTGCGGCGTGTGGCGATCGCGTTGCGCGACGCACTTCACACGAGCCATGTTGAAGAACAGGTTGTGGAGGGCGATCCGAGAACCAACATCGTAGGAGTCGCTAAGGAATGGGGCGCCGATCTGATCGTAGTGGGATCGCATGCGCCGCAGTCTGCCGGCGGCCTGCCTGGGACCGTCTCGATGGCTGTGGTATCCGGTGCACCGTGCTCTGTGCTGGTCCTGCGCAGTGCTCCGACGCCGAAGGAAACCGATGTGATGACGGACATCGACAGGAAGCCGGCATCCAGAACTGAGTAAAACCCGTAGCCGGCGCGCGCCGGCGGTGTAAGCATCGTTGGGGCACGTCAATGGGGCTGTAGCTGGAGTTGAGCTCATCTGCCACGCCTGCGAAAATGCTCAGCCCTCTCGACCAGCCTGGATGGTGCCACCGCCAACGCTTCTGCCAGTCTGAACAGTGTCCGCATGGAGACGTTGCGGTAGGCTCGTTCCACATCACTGATGTGGGTGCGGTGGAGTCTAGCTCGCTCAGCGAGCTGCTCTTGCGAGAGGTTCAACCGTAACTTTGATTGGCGATCAGGTGTACCCCGCCCGAAAAGCCTCAGCGAGCCGCTCTTGCGAGAGGTTCAACAGTAACCGCCTGTCCTGAATCGCTAAACCCGCTGCTTTGAGGAATTCGTCCTCCAAGAATCGATTGTTGTTGTCCCCTGTGTGCATAATGAAAGCTGGGCGCCACCCAGCTTTTCAGTTCCTGGTGCAGGAACGTACTCTCAGTGATACGCATCGCGGCTTGATCTAGTTCCCGGCGCCAGTTCCCCCACCTGTCCGTCATGCTCCTGGTCAGAGCCCGAACCAAATCCGGTAGCCGCTTAGGTGTCGCCATGATGACCGGGGAATTGTCAGGGACACCACTATACATGGTAGCGAAATCGTCGGAAAACGTAACGTTTCGGCCAGCACAGGTGATGGAACTCGGAAACTGTCATCCTCTTACGATGGACTTGAGCGGAGCGAGAGCGGTCCTGAGGGAGCCCTTCGCATGCTCCAACAGCCTGGCTTCCCATTTAGAGCTTCCGCTCAGGGCAGGCTGCGCGACCGAAGGAACCATCTCCTGGTGCCGGCACGAGATCCTTCGCGCTGTGCGCTTGTAAGAGGATGACAATTTCGTGCTCGGAGGAGCTGTATTGGCCGAAACGGTACCGGAAAACCGCTCGAGCTTTCCGGGAACCCGACTGGTCCGATCGCCGCAGTATCTCCAGCTCTCCTCTCGGCCGCGGTCATCCCAAGGGACGATCCGGGGTCAGACCTTAGGGGGATGCTCCCCTGGGGGATATCAACAAGAATGGCATTAGCACAGTATTCTCGGGACCAGCGGTCCCCGAGCTATTGTGCTGCCGATTTTGGGAGGTTCGTTTTTCTCATCCGCGCGTTTCGGCCAGGCGGCGGCGCTCCCGAGGGAGGCAACCGGTCCTTCCCGGCAAGACAGCTTCAATTGCTTTTGTTCAGCAAGTCCTGGAGTCTTTCTACGTGGGAGAATAGCTCGGGCGCCAGGTCCGGGTTCAGCGAAATGGCCATGTCGTAATCGCGAATGGCCTGGCCGAAATTTCCGTCTAGCTCATGGACGTCGGCACGAGCAGTGTAGGCGTCGGGGTATCGAGGGTTGAGCTTAATCGCCTGGGTGTAATCAGCGATGGCCTGCTGATGGTTGCCGACGTTCTTGTATGCCAAGCCCCGCTGGTAGTAGGCTTCCGCGTCGAATGGGTTGTGCTTGAGCACCTCATCGAACGCATGAATTGCGCGTTTATAATGCCCGAGCTTGATGCAGTCCATGCCCCTATTGAAGCATTGGGTCATTTCGCTGCCGGGGACAAGTTGAGATGAGCTTACCGACGTCGGAGTAGCTCTCCGGTAGTCTCCGAGGTGGACGCGCCCTTCTCTTGTGCTCCGGTGCGCCCGATGCAATCCCGGGTCGAGCCGGATGGCTTCGTCGTAGTCGCGCATGGCAGACTCATGCTGACCGACCTTGTGGCAGCATAGCCCGCGACTGCAGTATGCCTCCGTCCGTGCCGGATCGAGCTTGATGACCTCATCGTAGTCCTTGATGGCCTGCTCGTAATCGCCCAGCTTCTCGCTTGCACTGGCCCTGCCATGATATGCATCTGGCAGTTGACAATCCAGGGTGATGGCCACGCTGAAGTCTCGAATCGCCTTTCGGTACTGGCCGAGCTTGGCATATACTAAGCCGCGACCCAAATATGCTTTCAGATCGGCATTGTTCAGCTCGATGGCTTTATTGAAGTCATGGACGGCCCGAATCTCGTCTCCCAGCTGGTCGTTCGCGCTGCCCCGCCCGGAATAGGCATCTGGCAACGAGGGATTGAGCTGGATAGCCCTGTCGAAGTCTGCGATGGCCGGGGCCAACTCGCCCAGTTCCAGATGGCAGGTCCCGCGCCGGCACAGATAGGTCGCATTGTTGGGATCCAGCCGCAGGGCTGCGCTGAAATCCTCCACTGCTGATTTGAGCTCTCCTAGCTTGTAGTGATCCAGCCCTCTGTTGCCGAAGGCGTCGGCGAATTGAGGCTGCAACCGGAGCGCGTCATCCAGGTCGGCTATGGCCCTTTCATATTCGGCCAGCTTGGCGTAGGCGAGCGCGCGACTGTAGTAGACACCCGCGCCAGGGTCCAGCGCCAGCGCGTGATCAAAGTCTTGAATGGCGCTTTCGTAGCGTCCGGCTCGGTAGGCGGCCAGCCCGCGCCCGTGGTAGGCCACGGCCAGCGTCGGGTCGAGTCGAATTGCCTCATCGAAGTTCTCGATGGCCAGCTTGTAGTCGCCGAGCTCGCAGTACGCCTCTCCTAGCCCGCAGTACACATCGGCGCTGGCCGGGTTCAAGCTCTTTGCTTTTTCGAAATCCTTGAGCGCCGCACGGTAGTCCCCCAGGCGGGCAAACGCCAGGCCTCGCCCGTCATAGGCATCAGCTAACTGCGGGCTCAACTCTATAGCGCGTGAAAAGTCCGCGATGCCTTGCCTTATCTCGCCGGTACGGAGGAAACAGCAGCCGCGCGCATAGTATGCCTCCGCATCCCGATCGTCAAAGCCGATGGTGCGACTGAAGTCCTGGATTGCCTTCTTGGGATGCCCGATTAGCAGGTATTCGATACCCCTGTTGAAGTAGAAGGCACCGGATGCCGAGGGACGGCGGCGGATCGCCTCCGTGAAGTTCTGAATGGCGCGCGTCGAGTTGCCCAGCGACGCATAAGCCATCCCTCGTCCGTTGTAAGCGTCGACATCGTCGGGGTTGAGGCGGACCGCTTCATCGAAGTCGTCGATGGCCTGCTCCAGATTGCCCAGATTGTATTGAGCATATCCGCGGCTGCAATATGCGGTGCCCCAGTGTCTGCGAACCTGGATGGCGCTGTCGAAGTCCTCGGCGGCGGCGCGGTAGTCGCCCAGCTTCAAGAATATCAGGCCACGCAAGCGAAGCGAGTTGGCATCATGGTTGTCGAGCGCCGTGGCCATCGTGAACTCCTCCAGTGCCTTGAGGTAGTTCCCCTCCGTCATAAATGCCATGCCGTTGCGCTTGTGGATTCCGGCCTGGTTGTCCGGCCCTGAGTCTGCGACTTCCCCGCTGGTCAGACCCGGCTCTCCCCGGAACATGGAACTTCTGCCGGCGCCGGAGGTGGTGGGACCGCTTTCCGTCGCAGGGTCTACTCGGATTTCGTTGTCGGTGGTCATAGCCTCTTCTCCTGAGATTCCTGTCGCTGCTTGCCTGAGAGGCTTCGCATCACTCGATCAAGTGTGCGGATTGAACAGCCAGGCGCTTCATGGCTTCATCATCAATTTCGTTGCCCGTCGGTGGAAGCGGTCCGCCGCTGCCTGTGTTGAGCGTCTTCA
>DATNRD010000588.1:0-3429 GCA_036703665.1 Candidatus Obscuribacterales bacterium | reverse complement strand
TGAGCAGGTACTTGTCCGGGTTGGCCGGATCCGGCGCCAGGCTCCTTCTTATGTCTTGAAAGTAGCCGTTGGCATATAGCTTGCGCAGGTCGGCGGTCAGCTGTCTTTCGTTGTAAACCGAGCCTGGCTTGAGCTTTATTGCGTTTTTGATGATAAAGTTTTTCGTCTTCTTGTTGCCGACAACCTGAATGTCGCTTACCACGCCCTCATTAATGGAAAGGCTGATGCTGCCGTCCGGATCGTCTTTGACATCGACCACCCTGGCCAGCACATAGCCCCGCTCGTGATAAGCCTGCTCCACTTTGTCGATGGCCGAGGAAAGCTGGTTGAGATTCTGCGGTTTGCCGAGCTGATCGGCAAAGAGCCGGGAGATTTCTTCCGTGGAAAGCACCTTGTTGCCTTCAAAAGCGAACTGCGTAACCGGTGCGTTCTCCTGAACCCGAATTTTGAGCAGGACGCCGTTGCCCGTCAGCTCGGGGACGACCTGCAGGTTGCGGTCGTCGAAGTAGCCCATGCCGTTGACTGCTTTGAGGTCTTCCAGGACCTTGTCTCTGTCGAATTTGTCGCCCCGGCGGGTCTTGACTACCCCGAGAATGTCCTCGGTCGGCACCAGCCGGTTGCCCTCAACCGTGACATCCTCTACGGTGAGATTGGGTTCTTCGGATTGTTGCGCCGGCGCCCCGCTCTCTTCAGCATTGACCGGCTGAAGCCAGGTTCCCGGCAACCAATCCGGAGCGCAAACGGCGAGCGCGAGCAGAACGACGGCAGAACGCTTTATGGCTTTTCTCATTACTTCCACGCCCACCTCGCAAGCGCGTTATTTTACCATGACTACCAGACATGCCAAGGTGTTTCACTAAACTGATTAACTTTGCCCGCAAGTCAAGAGGCGCATCACAGGTGGTATCACGCCCGCATACGGCGGTCCCTGCGGTGCCGCAACAAGGAGAAGTTCAAAAAGGGGCGGGTAGACCCCGCCCCTTTGCTCGACTCCAGTTCGCCGGCAGCCTCGACGGCGGCAGTGCCCGGTTGATCAGGGTTTGAACCAGCGGACCGGCTGCGGGTCCAGGTTCACATTCACCTGCTTGACCTCGGTGTAGGACTCGATGCCGAACGTACCGAGTTCGCGCCCCCAGCCGCTCTGCTTGTAGCCGCCCCACGGGCACTCGTTGTAGGTGTAGTGGTAGCCGTTGACCCAGGTGATGCCGGCTCTCAACGCCTTCACGAGGCGATGAGCGCGCGTCACGTCGGCGCTGAAAACGGCTCCCGCCAGCCCGTAGACGGTGCCGTTGGCCAGCTCGATCGCCTCTTCTTCCGTCCGGAACTTCTGCACCACCGCTACAGGACCGAAGATTTCTTCCTGAACGATGCGCATGTCGGGTCTTGTGCCGGTGAACAGGGTCGGGGCGAAGTAATAGCCGCTGCCGTATTTATCGCCCTTCAGCTGCTCTCCTCCCGTCTCGAGTCTGGCACCTTCACGCTGGCCGATTTCAACGTAATCGACCACGCGCTTCAATTGCTGCTCGCTCACCAGAGGTCCCATTTCCGTGTCCGGATCCAGTCCCGGCCCGACCTTGATCTTCTTGCTTCTTTCAACCAGCTTTTTCACGAACTGGTCGTGAATCGAGTCCTCGACAATGAAGCGCGAGCCCGCCGAGCAGACCTGACCGGCATTGCAGTAAATAGCGAAGAGCGCATAGTCGACGGCAGTGTCGAGGTCGAAATCGCGGAACACCACCATTGGTGACTTGCCGCCCAGCTCCAGAGTCACTTTCTTCAAGTTGCTCCTGGCGGCGCATTCGGCGATGAGCTTGCCGGTCTTGACGCTGCCGGTAAAGGCCACCTTGTCGACCAGGAGGCTCTCCGCAATCGGCTGGCCTACCTTTCCGTCGCCCAGAACGATGTTCACCACACCCTCTGGCAGCTCCAGCTCCTGAAGCAGCTCGCCCAGTCGAACAGCCGTCAGCGGCGTGTACTCGCTGGGCTTGAGCACGCAGGTGTTGCCGGCAGCCAGAGCCGGTGCCAGTTTCCAGGCAGCCATCAAGAAAGGATAGTTCCACGGAATGATCTGCCCGCAGACGCCGATCGGCTCTCTGACTACGGTGGTGAACGACGGGGCCGGCACTTCCACGTGCTGTCCGAGCGGCTTTGTAATCAGCCCGGCGTAATAGCGGAAGCAGTTGGCCGCATCCGCGATGTCGTACTGCGACTCGCGTAGCGGCTTGCCGTTGTTGAGGGTTTCCAGTTCAGCCAGTTCGGCGGCGTGCTCGTCGATCTTGTCGGCCAGCTTGAAAAGGAGTTGAGCCCGCTCGTGCGCGGTCAGGCGCGGCCACGGACCCTCATCAAAAGCCTTACGCGCTGCCTTAATCGCCTTTTCGACCTGCTGCGGTGAAGCTTCGGCTACTTGGCAAAGCGGCTTGCCGTCAGCTGGGTTGTAGAGTTGCCGCTCGGAGGCACCTTGCTCGAATTTGCCGCCGATCCAGAGATGCCACTTGCGATCCACGCTCACTTTAGGTGGCGTTAAGGTCTTAGCCATGAAAGAAGCCCTCCGTGTTCTGTTGCGCCTGTTGCGCTGGATGCCGCTTGCGGCAAAACCTGCCCAACAGGTCACGTCAGCGAGTTTGTGGGTTGCTAGATCATAGCACTGCAGTTGTGCTGCTAGAATTCCTGGGCTATGAAGCTAAGTTATCCGGGCACGTTTGTCACCCTGGAAGGCCCCGAAGGGGCTGGCAAGACGACACAGCTGAAGCTCCTTGCCAAGCACCTCGATGCACTCGGGCACAAGCACATCGTCACCAGGGATCCAGGCGGCACCCCGCTCGGCAAACAGATAAGGCGTATTCTGCTCAACCCTGAAACACCGGTCTGCCCCGTAGCCGAGCTTTTACTCTATGAGGCTGACCGAGCCCAGCATGTAGCAGAGGTGATCGTACCGGCGCTGGAGCAGGGTTTCCTTGTTCTTTGCGACCGGTACACAGACTCCACGGCGGCCTATCAAGGTTACGGTCGCGGGCTGGATTTCGCGCTCATAAACCAGCTCAACGAGATTGCCACATCAGGCTTGAAGCCGGACCTGACCATACTTTTCGATATAGAAAGCGAGGCGGGGCTGGCGCGCCTCCACCCCAGCGGGCACGACCGACTGGAGCGCGAGGCCCTGGAATTCCACCACAAAGTGCGTCAGGGCTACCTGACCATGGCAGGTGAGGAACCTGACCGCTGGCGCATTCTCGATGCATCGAAGGCCATGTCCGTTGTTCAGGAAGAGCTGCGCAAAATCCTTTACGAGCGCTTTGCGCTCACCGGACTTATGGAGAAAACCGCCGGCTAGCGATGGCTATCTAATCCCTTACCCGGCGAGAAACCTCTTCGCCGAGCGCATCGAGATCCTTACGGAGATCCGCCTCGGTGCCTGCATCAAGCTGGCCA
>DATNRD010000587.1:0-9419 GCA_036703665.1 Candidatus Obscuribacterales bacterium | reverse complement strand
GCTGGGCGCAGTTTGTCGGCATCAAGGAGCTGCAATTTGCCAGCAAGGAGGCCGACGTGCTGGTCGACTACCTGAAAGAGCACAAGGAGGTCTCCAGCGTGCTGTTCACCGGCGGTGACCCGCTGATCATGCGCACAGCCGTGCTGAGAAAGTACATCAAGCCGCTCTTGTCTCCTCAATTGGAGCACGTGACCAGCATCCGCATCGGCACCAAGGCGCTGCCTTACTGGCCGTACCGGTTTGTCACGGACAGCGATGCCGATGACTTGCTCAGGCTTTTCGAGGAAGTAAGAGACTCTGGCCGGCACCTGGCCATAATGTCGCACTACAGCCACCCACGCGAAATGCAGACGGAGGCCGCCCGGCTTGCGCTGCGTCGAGTGCAGGATGCCGGGGCGCTGGTGCGCAGCCAGGCTCCGGTTGTCAGACATGTCAACGACGACGCCGGCGTCTGGTCGCAAATGTGGCGCTTGCAGGTCCAGCAGGGGGTGGTGCCCTATTACATGTTCGTCGAGCGCGATACCGGCCCGAAGAACTACTTCGAGGTGCCGCTTGCCCGCTGCCTGGAGATTTTCCAGAAGGCGTACGCCGAGGTCACGGGCCTGGGCAGAACGGTGCGAGGACCGTCAATGTCCTGTACCCCTGGCAAGGTGATGGTCGATGGTGTGCAGGAGGTGTCGGGCGAGAAGGTGTTCGTATTGAAGTTCTTGCAGGCCCGCGATCCTGCCTGGGTGAATCAGGTGTTCTTCGCCCGGTTCGATCCGCGGGCAACCTGGATGGATGAACTCAAACCGGCTTTCGGTGCCAGGGAGTTCTTCTTCGAGCCAGGCATGAAGAAAATCAAGGAAAGCGGTTTTGCTCAAATCTGGCTGAAGGGCGATCAGCCGCAATGCCTGCCGGGCAACCGGACCTTCGCCTGGACGCGTTAGAACAGTTCATTCGCGCAGCTTCTCCAGCTGCTGTTTGACCTTTTCCATGGGCAGACCGGTGTGCTCGCAGAATGCCCGCCAGCCTACTTCAATCACCTCTTCCCAGTGATTGAAGAAGATCTCGGTATTGAGCGGTCCCTTACCCAGCTCGTAAGAGTAGTCGGACAGAATGGCTTTGGCCATGTCGTGCTGGACCATGTGCTGCACGTCGAACCACTGCTCTTCTACCGCCAGCGCGAACAGCTCCTGGAGGAAGGCTTGCTGGCGGTAACGGTTTTCTGCCAACTGACGCAGCTGGTTGTCCATTTAACGCTCCCGTCTTGGCCGGCTGCCGGGGAAGACGTGATTGCCAACGCCGGCAGCGCTTCTCGCTTACCATCAAATTATCATAAAGATTTATTAAGAGAATACCCGGAAGGAAGATTTCATCTGGCGTGGTGACGACTGGCGTTGCTGACAGCGGCATTGAGATGAGCATGGTTGGGGATGTAGTCTGCATGTCGGGCGGCCCTTATTGAAAGACGAGCCGCATGCTGACGCTGTTTCCAGTGTCATATAATTGGCGGGAAGATTTTCGGGCGCTCCTCGACTGCGGTACCAGAGTTCGTGTCCAGCTTTTTCTACCGGAACCTCAAGCGCACTTACCCAACGGTTGCCTCCGCCAGTGGTGTTTTCCTGTACGACACCACCGGCAAGCGCTATCTGGACGGATGCAGCGGCGCGGTGGTCTGTAATCTCGGGCACGGCGTGAAGGAAATCAACCAGGCGATCAACCAGCAGCTGGAAAATGTCGCTTACGCTCACACTTCGCAGTTCGTCTCACAGTCGGCGCTCGATCTAGCCGAGCGGCTCGTGTCCGTGGCGCCGTCGCACTGGAGGCGAGGGGCACGGATTTACTTCACCTCCGGTGGCTCAGAGTCGGTCGAGACAGCCATTAAGATGGCTCGTGCCTATTTCGTGGAGCACGGCGAGCCCGACCGGCGCATCTGTCTTTCTCGCTGGCACAGCTATCACGGCAGCACGCTGGGGGCTCTGTCCCTTACCGGGCATCCTGCCCGGCGCAAGCCGTACCTGCCCTTGCTGGGCACGCCCACCCACATCAACACGGACTACCGATATCGCTGCAAGTGCGGCTACGGGCCGGGTCCGTGCCCGTCCCAGCAATGTGCGCGCCACCGGGCCGACGAGCTGGAGGAGGCAATACTCCTGCACGGGCCGGAGAGCGTCATGGCCTTCATCGCCGAACCGATCGTGGGGGCAGCGCTGGGCGCTGCTGTCCCTGGTGACAGCTACTGGGCGCGCGTGCGGGAGATTTGCACCAAGCATGGTGTCTTGCTGATAGCTGACGAGGTCATGACAGGGCTCGGGCGCACCGGTACGGTGTTCGCCATGAATCACTGGGACATCGAACCCGACATCATCACCCTGGGCAAGGGGCTGTCTGCCGGGTATATGCCACTAGGGGCGGTGTTGGCCGCAGGCAATGTCGTTTCTGCCTTCGAGCGAAAAAGTGGAGCCTTCGAGCACGGCTTTACCTACAGCGGCCACCCTGTCGCTTGCGCGGCCGGCAAGGCATGCCTGGAATACATGGACAGGCATGGGCTTATCGCCAGAGTCGCCGAACGGGAAAGCGAGCTGTTCAGGCATGCCCGCGAGCTCATGCTCAAGTACGACTTCATCGGAGACGTGCGCGGGCGTGGATTTCTTCTGGGGTTCGAGCTGGTCAGCAACCGTGATACCAAGGAGCCGTTCGACCCGCACCTGGGTGTCAGTCAACTCATCGCCCGAGAGGCCTTCAAGGAAGGCTTGCTCGTCTATCCCGGCTCCGGCTTCATCGACGGCGTGCAGGGAGATCATGTCATGCTCGCCCCGCCCTTTACGATAACCGACGCGGAGATGGATGAGCTTTTCAGCCTGCTCGACCGCACTCTGGCATCGGTGGTGGAAAACCTGAAGGTTCCTCAGTAACCCCTACAAGGAGGTCGAAGTCTCGATGGCTGTGGAGAACGTCCGCCTGAGCGCAAGCGAGCAGCTTCTGGAGAAGGACGCGCGTTACCTTGCCCCCGCACCGGCCCGCTGCTTCGAAATAGTGGCGGAGCGAGCCTCCGGCTCCTACCTCTGGGATGTCGACGGCAACCGCTACCTGGACTTTACCTCCGGCATAGGTGTGAACAACATCGGGCACTGCCACCCGAGAGTCGTGGAAGCCGCCGGCCGACAGATTCAAAAACTCATCCACTGCTCGGCTGTGACGCACCATCGCCTCAACATCGAGCTGGCCGAGACCCTGGCCGGGATTGCTCCGGGGCGCCTGGATTCGGTGTTCTTGAACAACAGCGGCGGTGAGGCAGTCGACGCCGCGATCAAGATGGCTCGCTTCGTGACAGGCCGTCCGAACATAATCTCTTTTACCGGGGCATTCCACGGCAGAACGTTGCTGGCAACAGCCCTGACCACGGCCAAGTCGCATTACCGGGAAGGCTATGAGCCGTTGCCCAGCGGAATTTACACCGTGCCTTATCCGTACTGCTACCGCTGCCCGGTTCGCCAGACTCCCGGGCAGTGCCAGCTGGAGTGCTTCGAGCTCGTTGAGAGGCTGCTCGACCATCAGGTTAAACCACATACGGTGGCAGCCATAATCATGGAGCCGGTCTTGGGCGAAGGCGGGTATGTCGTTCCAGCCACAGGTTTTGCCGGGCATGAGGGCTACCTCAAGAGGCTCAGGCGCCTTTGCGATGAGCACGGCATACTTATGGTCTTCGACGAAGTGCAGAGCGGGTTCGGGCGCACGGGCAAGTGGTTCGGTTGCCAGCACTGGGACGTGGAACCGGACGTAATGGTGCTGGCCAAGGGGATTGCCAGCGGTTTTCCCATGGCGGGCATCATTTCGCGCAAGGAGCTGATGGACCGCTGGACGGTAGGGCGGCACGGCAGCACATACGGCGGCAACCCGGTAGCGTGCGCCGCCGCGCTGGCCAGTATTGCCGTAATCAGGGAAGAATCGCTGCTTACGGCCGCCGAGCGCGCCGGCCAGATCATAATGGACAGGCTGCGTGCTCTGGCGCTCAAGTATCCCTGTATAGGCGAGGTGCGCGGGCTCGGCCTTATGATTGGCGTGGAAATTGTCGACCGGCAGGGAGCCCCGGACGGCCAGACCGCGCAGAAGCTCATTGGCGAGTTCTTCAAGCAGGGGCTTTTGATCCTCGATTGCGGGCGAAAGGATCACGTCTTCCGCCTGATCCCTCCCTTGAATGTTTCCGACGCCGAAATCGGCGAGGCTTTTGCCATAATCGAAGAGGGCTTCGCTGCCTTGTAACGGCGCGAGCCCGGGTGAGACGCGAGCCGGGTACCCAGTCAGTACAGGGCCCTGGGAGGGCGAGCATGAGCAATCCCGGAACTGCTGGTGCCGCTTGTAAGAAATTCAGCGAAAAATCTTACAAGCAACCGTTTGCCTGGTCGGTCCGATGGACGACTCTGTCCGGGTGGGTTTTCCTTTCGATTGTGGCAGCCGGGCTTGCCGGCGCCCCCGCTGCCGCGCAACAAGAGCCCGCGCCGGGATCGTTAAACCAGCGCATTCAAGAGCTGGAGAGCGCAGTCGGGCTTGTTCCGGGCGGCGGCTCCATGCTGGATCGCATCTCGACTATCGAACAGAAGGTTTTTGGCCAGCCTGGACAGGGGTCGTTGCTGGAGCGGGTCGAGCGCTTGAGGCAAGCCCTGGCGGGCAGCACGGCCAGCCCGGCCGCCTCGGGGCAACCGGTCAGCGGCGCCGCCCTTCACCAGCAGCCCGACCCACTGGCCGAAGTGCCGCTGGTCAACATCGCGCCGCCGCGCTTTTTTCGCATAGAGCCGCCCAATGTAAAGGAGAAGATTACAGGCGACTACTTCGCCGAGATCATGCAGGCGACTCGCGGGCGTGTCTTCAGATTCAAGACGATGCCCATTCCCGTCTTCATCACCCCGTACAAGGAGAGCAAATTCACCGACGCCTGTATCAAGGGCTTCGAGGATTGGGAGGAAAAGACCCAGGGGGCGGTGCGATTCGTGCAGGTGGACGATCCGGAAAAGGCTCGCATCCGCGTGATATGGAGTCACCTGGGCATGGCTGCGGATGCCAGGGGATGCACCCTGGGGGCACACACCATCACGCAGTGGAAGCAGCGGCCGCCGGGGTCCCTGGCTGTGGTCGGTGTGGGGCCGGTGCCTGTGCCTGTTTACGTCCCCAAGCTCGGACCGAAGTATTCCGTCAAGCCGCAAGTCATCGAGGTCAATCTCGACCTCATAATGAGCAAGCATGCGGAGATTCGCTACCTCATTTTGCAGAACGTCGTCGCACACGAGCTGGGGCACGCCCTGGGGCTTCTGGGGCATAGCCCGCACAAGACCGATTTGATGTACCCGGTGACCGACGAGCATTCACGCCTGTCCACCCGCGATATTAACACGATTGTGCGGCTCTACGAGCAGAAAGTGGATGTGCCGTTGTAGACAGCCGGCAGGTTGACGCTGCTGCCGAATTAATAGGAGCGCGAGATCCAATGCCGTTGCTTTACGACGGATTTGATGGGGCACCCTCGCAGCGCCGGCGTCTCGGCGGCTTGGGAGCGGGCAGGATGCCCACGCCCCCAGTTTGAGTAAACGGTGCTGGGTCCGAGCTTGTTTCTATGATCCCCGACCTGTCAGAAATAGCGGTAGGGAGCAATGCCTAGCTGGCTGCGCAGCTGGGCATCGAGGCCCTGAATCTGCTGGTTCAATTGCTCGAGCATCGCCTTGCGCTGCAAAAGCTGCCCGGCTATCGGCTTTCCCGTGGAAGCATCGGTTACGAAGATGTTGTCCTGCACCCGCAGATAATCGGTGAAGAGCTGGCGAGCGTTGTTGAAGTACTGGTAGTACCCGCGGTGCAAATCCTGGGTTTCTGGAATAAGCGGCAACTGCTTCATGGCCTGGGTGGCAGTCTGGTACTTGTTCACGAGCATGGTGAGAATCTGCCTGGCATCGTCTTTGTCCGGACCGGGCATGAGGATGGCCATGCCCCGCGACAGCAGGGTGTCGGCTCGCTGGCGCTCCTGGGGCGTCATCTGTGCCTGCCGGCGAATCTGATCGTACCGGCTGAACCAGTCGCGCACTCTGGCCGGGTTGGCGGGCTGTCCCGGCGACGGTGCCGGGCGCTGATATCCGCTACCGTAGCCGCCCCCGTAGGTGGCTGCGGTACCGCCGGGGTAACCGGCGCCGGAGCCGTTGCCGGCGCCCGGGTAGCCCCCGTTGCCGGCAGCCTGGCCGCCACCATAACTTCCCGGGTAGCCGCTCTCGCTGCTGCCGTATTGTCCGTAATCGAGCTGCCCCATGCCGGGCGGCGCGCCTGCCGCGGCCGTGACTGCGCCAATCATGAGCGCCTGGAGGAATCTGCTGGTCATTGCTCTTCTCGTGGATGGATAGACAGCAGGACGGCCGGCCGGACATTTGCGTTCCCGGGACCGGCAAGCCCCGGCAAGCGGACGGGACGGGCACGTAACCTGATATATTTTAGCGGTCCCGGCGTTACCAAGCACCGCTGTCGACCGTTCAGGGTTACAACCGGCGGGGAATAACAAGATCGCGGCGGGGTCTGGCGTCTACGCCCGGCAGGCTGTCCTTGCGATAGCAAGAGGAGAGTTGGTTTTCGATGACGATTCTGGTGGCGGTCAAGAAGAATGGCAGGGTTTTTCTCGGTGCGGACCGAATTACTACTTTTGGCAATGAGTATTTCACCGACCTGGTCGACGGCTCCAAGATCATCAAGCTCAAGCACGCCTACTTTGCCACCAGCGGCTACACCTTGCTGGACAACATAATCGAACACCTGCATGTAAGCAAGCACAAAATGATGGATAACACCTTCCGCACAAGAGCCGAGGTGTTCTCATTTTTCCTGGAGCTATACGCCGAGCTGAAGAAGTCGTATACCCTTGTCGATACGGGGAAAGACACCTACGCAGCGATTTACAACGTGTTTCTCATCGTCACCCCGCAGGCGATTTTCGGTGTTTCCAACAACCTGAGCGTGCACGAGTACGATAAGTATGCCGCCCATGGCGCCGGGGCCGACTACGCTCTGGGCTGCCTTTACGGGATTTACGACACCATAGACGATGGCTTCGAGCTGGCCCGTCTGGCTCTGGAGGCGGCCTGCCACTTCTCCATCTATTGCAAGGAGCCGCTGGACATTATCGAAGTGAAGGAATCTGACTTCGGGAAGGCTGCCCGGGGCGGATACAAGGCCCATGGGGGGGCGCTCAAAACGGTAGTCAAACGGAAGAGCCCGGGCAATCTCGTGGCTGTCGCCAAGAAGAAGGGCGCCAAGCGAACGACTAAAGGCCGTGCCAAGAGATAGCCCGCCTGCGCTGCGTCGGCGAGCCAACTCATGACAAGAGCGACTGCAGGTCGTCTTGAAAGGATGGATAAGAGATGCGGACGCACTCGATGTCATCCATCTCGATTGGTTCGCGGCAGACCTGCCTGGCCACGAGTCCCATCATGGCCAGCCTGTGGTCGGCGAACGTTCTCCAGAAAGCGCCCCCGCGCAAGCGCTCTTGCCCTTCGACCTCGAAGCCGTCGGCGTGCTCGGTGACGATGGCGCCGATGCCTCTTAAGTTGGAGACGATGGCCGAGAGGCGGTCGCTTTCCTTGACGCGCAGTTCGGAGGCACCGCGCACCGAGAAGATTCCCTTACTGAGCGCGCCGGCCAGTGCCAGGATGGGAATCTCGTCGATGCCTGAGGCTATTTCAGCTTCCGCGATTGTCGTGCCTGCCAGTCGTCCGCCATATCGAATGGATATGTCGGCGACCGGCTCGCCAGCCAGCTGCCTGACATTCTCCAGAGTTACGTCCGCGCCCATCCGCGCAAGCACGTCCAGTACAAGCGTTCTGCCTGGGTTTATGCCGCAGTTCTCGAGGACGACGTGCGAGCCGGGCAGCAGTGCGGCAGCCACCAGGAAAAAGGCCGCCGATGAGATATCACCCGGGATCGCCGTGGCAAAGGGCGGAACCGGTTCGGCAAGCCGGCTTACGGTAACGGTGCCGGCCTCGTCGCTTGTGTGTGGGACGCCCAGGTAAAGGAACATCCGCGTGGTGTGGTCGCGCACCCGGCCCGGCAGGCGCACGGTGGTCTGCCCTTCGGCTTGCAGACCGGCCAGCAGGAGCGCCGTCTGCACCTGAGCGGAGGCCACCGGACAGTCGAAGGAGATGCCCGTCAGACTGCCGCCGGTGATGGAAAATGGCGCGCAACCCTGCCTGTCCATGTATTCGACCCGGGCACCCATTTGCCTGAGCGGATCCAGAACGCGTGCCATTGGACGCGCCCGCAGCGAACGGTCGCCGTCAAGGGTGGCTGCGAACGGCCGGCCGGCAAGAACGCCACTCAAAAGGCGGATCGTGGTGCCGCTGTTGCCGGCGTAGAGGGTGCCTTCCGGTGGTGAGAGCCCGCTTAGCCCCGATGTTCGTATCGTCAGAGCTTCCCCGGCATTGTCCGGGCCCATCTCGATGTGCAGCCCGAGCCGCTCGAGACAACGCATGGTGCTGCGGCAGTCCTCAGCTGGAGAAGGTCCGATTAGGGTGCAGGTGCCCCGGGCCAGGACGGAGAATACAAGCGCCCTGTGAGTGATCGACTTGTCTCCTGGAACCCTGAGGCGTCCTTTTAGTTTGGCAAATGCGGGCATTTTCGAGTCAATGCATGGAGAGCGGTTATTGTAAGATTTAAGTTGATTTTCGGCGCCCTGGCATGGCGGTATGTTGAGGTTTCTAACATCCGGGGAATCCCACGGACCGGTCTTGATTGCCATAATAGATGGCTTGCCGGCCGGATTGCCGCTGGATGTGGAGCTTATAAACAGCGAGCTGCGGCGGCGGCAGCATGGCTACGGACGGGGCTCCCGCCAGAAGATTGAAAGCGACAGCGTGGAGTCGATCACGGGCGTGCGACAGGGCATCACCACCGGTGCGCCTGTCGCCATCTCCATCGTCAACAGGGATTGGCAGAACTGGCGCCATGTCATGTCGGTTGCGCCAGTGGACCTGTCGCAACCGGAGGTCGCCGAGCAACTGAAGAAAAAGGCCATCGGCCGCTTCCGCCCCGGACATGCGGACCTGCCGGGTACTCTCAAGTTCAGGCACCAGGATATTCGCGATGTCCTGGAAAGAGCCAGCGCCCGCGAGACGGCTGCACGTGTAGCTGTCGGTGCCGTGTGCCAGCAGCTGCTCGCGCAGTTCGGGATACTGATTTCGGCATCGGTGATCCAGGTGGGCCAGGTAAGGGCAGCGCTGCCTGCCGAAATCGATCTGGCGGAACTGGAAGAGCGCATCGCCGGCTCGGAGCTGTTTTGCGCCGACGCCGCAGCGGAAGAGGCCATGAAAGCGCTCATTAAGTCTGCCTGGCAGGAGGGCGACAGCCTGGGCGGCGTGGTCGATGTGCTGGTTGACGGCTTGCCGGTAGGGCTGGGTACCTACACACAGTGGGAT
>DATNRD010000586.1:0-3968 GCA_036703665.1 Candidatus Obscuribacterales bacterium | reverse complement strand
GCCGGCGGGTGACGCACCGCCTGTAGTGGCGGCCGGCGTCAGGCAGCGGCTGGCGGGACGAGGATCCACATGTTGTTGCCGAAACGGGCGTTGCCGGGGACGAACGATGACTCTTGCAGCGGTCTGTGCGTCCACACGCGCGTGGCCGAGCTGTTGTCATAGACCCAGACCCGACCGTCGACGGTCTCGCCGACGATACCGATGTGGGCGTTGCCGCCGCCACCCCAGTCGTTCCAGCCGCCGGAGTGTCCGTAGACGACTGAGCTCGGATATTTCTTCATGTTTTCCACGGTGGCAGGTATTCTCTTCCAGCCGAGGTTGTCGGTCAGCTGGTGAGCGAGATTGGCTGCCAGAGCTGTATCTTTTACGTTTACTCCTGCTCGCTGAAGGACCTCGGATAAGGCAGCAGCGCATCCCAGGTTGCCGTTCTCCGTCCAGCCGGCCGTGCTGGAAAGCGCCCACATGCGCTTGCCTACGCCGGCCTCGGCCGCTGCGAGGATGTCGCCATTGGCGACGGTGAAGTCACCTGTGCCGAATTGTCCGGCGCGGGCCAGCTTGTAGAAGTCCTCGGCCCGGCGCATGTACTCTTGATATTGAGGATTGCTCCAGTCGGGCGAGTCTTTTTCCGGTACCCGGCCGAGGAACCAGGCCAGCGCCACCTTGCCGGCGTCCTGGGGCGTGAGGTTGTCGGGATCCGGGTTTTCCACGCCGCGCTGCCGCATCACCTCTCTGGCGAATTCTTCTGTGCGATCCTTGGCGATGAACTCCTGCAGCTCCTTGGGCATGAAGCGCTTGGCGTCTTCGGAGTCGATCTTGCCGTTGTGACCGCCTAATTTGCTTACGAAGTCGCCGAAGTTCTGCGCGAAATTCTCATCGTTGAACTTGTCCGCGAACTCGTTGAGATTCTTGGCGGACTCTTCCATGCCGGGTTGTTTCTTGAGCTGCTCGGCACGCTTGTTCAGGGCTTCCTTCATGCCCTTCTGGAAGCCCTTGCGTAGCTCCGGGTGCTCCTTGAGAATCTTCCCGAGCTTGCTCCAGTCGGGTGGATTACCGAGCAGCTCCAGCAACTCCGGCGGCAGGAACTCTGCCAGCCAGCCGCCTACCAGACCTTCGTTCAAACCGTAACGACCGACCTGGTAGCCGATGCCTTCCCGGTGCCTGACGGTTTCGTAGGGGTGATCTTTCTCCGGGTTGAACATGGCCGCCGTCGTGTTCTCGAGAGCTGCCACGGGCGGCACTACGTCTTGCGGAACCGGCTCCTGACGTGGAATCTGGCGGTCGAAGGACTCGCGCGGGATTGTCCCGGGGGCGCCGCTGCCTCTCGACCTCTCGATTGGGTCCGTAACTTCACCCACTCCCGGTGGAACTTCCGGAACAGGCGGCTGACCCGGCACTTGCAGCTCAGGCGGGAGCTTGTTGCCGTACTTCTGCTCGACGGCATCGGTCACCAGGTTCTGGTGGTCGTGTATCTCGACTTGCTTGATGACGCCGTCTTTGGTTTTCACTTCCTCGAGCTGGTCACCGTACTTCAGCTGCAGCTGGCGCGCCGTGTAGTCCACAAGCCCGTCGATGATTACTTGCTGCTGGGGATTGGGGGCTCCGTTGGGATCGTCCGGACGCTCGACCTGGATGACGATGTGCCCGTCGTTCTGGGCCCCGTTGTTGACTGAATGGACCATCCCGTCCTTGTCCACGATGTAGTCGGGCTTGGGACCAGGGACACTGGGGTCCTTGCTTTCGTACACGACAGTTATGTCGGGAGGCTTTTTCCCGGGCGGGTTCGTGAAGTCTTCCAGTTGTTCGAGGAACCTGTCCCTGACGAGCTCTCTCGGGGTCTCACCGTCATCTACGGGCGGGAGCCGATCGTGCGGTCCGAAGTACGTTTGTTCATATTGCGCGGCTCGGGATTCTCGACCGTCCGTGCGTGATGCTGTTCGGTCGTCGGAGTAAGCGCGATGGACCGGAGTAACATCGAGATTGCTACCGCCTGGGGGCATGCTCTTCTCCGCGGGCGAGAAGTCGACCGTGGCTGCGTGCTGGATGGGGTTCGTCCGCCCTTCAGGACCGGACAGAACCGGCGTTACCTCCTCATGGAGCCGCAGCCGGGCTTGCCCGCCGTCGCCGCCCGCCGATTCAGCATGTCGCTCGTAGCTGCCTGCCGATGACGATCTGCCGCTTGCGTGGTAGCTTTCGTGGGAGGAACCGGAATTGTGGGGACGCGCGACCGCGTCCGACGAGTGTCGGTGGGACTGGTGGGCCGTCATTGTTTGCCCCCCTCAGGGCTAGTGTGCTACGAGCGTGCGCGAGCCAGCGCTGTTGGTAAGTGGGCAAATGATAGATAGCGCACGCCAACTTGTCAAGGCGATTTTACGTACACGAAAACGCGTATAAGTGTGCGGAGAGCCCGGCGGCGCCGAGTCGTTCGCGTTGCCGGCACAGGCAGCACTGGAATTACCGCTCTGCGGCTCCGACATTCAGCCCATCTTTTGGCGGCGGGCGGTATGCGGTTCCTGTGGACTCGACACGATTGGCTTCCTGGTATTTGTTCAGCTTCCTCAACACTTTGGCATAGTTGTCGAGGCTGAGGCGGCGCTCTTTGTGGTCGTCCGGGAGTATTCTGGCATCGATGCTGAGTACCCGGCGCAGTGCCTCTTCGGCTTCCGCGTAGCGGTGCTGTTCATAGAGCAAGATCGCCAGATTGTTGAGACTCACGGCAACGTCCTCCGACTCTCTGCCGGAAACCTGCTCCCGAATGGCAAGAGCACGCCTTATCAATTCTTCCGCTTCGCTCAACTTCCCCTCCGAGGACAGCACCATCGCGAGGTTGTGAAGTGCCTTCGGCAGGCGAGAATCCTCCTTTGGAAAGGATTCAGCCTCTTTGAGCGCCGTGCGTAGCCATGCTTCAGCCTGGGCATCGTTGCCGTCGCGGTAGGCCGCGAATCCGGCTCGGGTGGACTGATCGAAAGTCGATTCCTGTCCTGCCCCTGGCAGCGACGAGCCGACAATCACGGCCAGGTGCGCTGACGCCAGGGCCAGACAAAGTCGGGGAGCTGCTTTTTCTGTCCGGTACACAGGATTCTCCGAGCGTCGAGCGTGCTTCCACGGAGCGACTCAGCTGCCCTCAACTCTCACGAGCAGAACGTCACCGCACGTTGAAATGATGAGTTTCTTGCCCTCACATGCTACCGCCTCTACGAAGTCCTCTTCGATGGTCGGCATTCTGCGCGCCGTGGCTGTAATCAACGGTTGGGCGGCTCCCGCAGGCGGGTCGCCCTCTGCGGCAGGCCAATGTGGGGAGGGATTGCGAACTTCCTCGATATCGACGTACCGGCAAATAGGCGGAGGACCTGACAGCGGTGCGGCGGACCTTGTGCGCACCGGCGCCAGAGCCAGCAGGATGGTCAACGCAATTGCTATGAAAAGGATTTCCACAGTTTGCGGCTCTCTACCCAATCCGTATTATTCCACCCCGACCGGGGGCCAAATCGTAACGTTTCGGCCAGCACAGGTGATGGAACCCGGAAACTGTCATCCTCTTACGATGGAGCTTGAGCGGAGCGAGAGCGGTCCTGAGGCAGCCCTTCGCATGTTCCAGCAGCCTGGCTTCGCATTGACAGCATCCGCTCAGGGCAGGCTGCGCGACCGAAGGAACCATCTGCGTGTGCCGACACGAGATCCTTCGCCAGGATGACAGTTTCGAGGCAGGTGACCTGTCTTGACCGAAACCTGACACCAAATCAGCAGGGACAGAAAGTGTGAAAACCGCTGACCGGAAGCCGCATGACTGTCCAGACGGGCGCTCCGCCGCCTTGGTTGCAGTATCATTGTGTCATGGGGTTTTGGGGTCGCTGAGCCGGTCGCCTGTGGGACATACATATGAATTTGAGGAGTTGCAACGTAGCTATGGCTAACTCCAGGATTGTGATCATCGGTGGCGGGTTTGCGGGAGTGAAGTGCGCCCGGACGCT
>DATNRD010000585.1:0-3705 GCA_036703665.1 Candidatus Obscuribacterales bacterium | reverse complement strand
AACTGTCGGGCAATCGATCGACAAGCGAAAGAAGCCCTACGGTCTTGCCTGTTGCCCACGGTTGCTTCATGAGCCACTCCACTGCCGCGGCTGAAGCCGGCGAGTCGTCGACCGCCACCAGGACGTTGCCCTTTTCCAGTGAGCCTCGGCCGTTGTCTGCTTTACGCCCGATCAGGACCGGACAGTGCGCGCGCTCGAGCACTTGTTGGCTGACGCTGCCGAGAAGCAGCCGGTCCAGCCCTGTCCTGTCGTTGGTGCCCATGACGATGAGATCGCTGGCCCATGCCGCGGCCATGGCCAGCAGCGAATCAGCGACGGCACCTTCCTCGATGCCGACATCAAATGTAAGGTGGGGAAATACGGCAAAGCAGTTGTGCGCCAGGCCGTTCAGCGCTTCGGCAGCCGACTCGACCGAGTCGAACGGGGCCGCATGTGGGCCGGCCGACGAGACGACGTGTGTAAGGCGAATCTGGGTCCCCGGTGGCCATGCCCTTTCAAGCACCACTTCAAGCGCACTATCCGATGCGCGGGATCCGTCTATTGCTACCAGAAGCTTCACGCTTAACCTCCGAGTAGAACCATATTACCGCAGGCGCAGTCCCGTGGCAGCCGGCAACGTAAGCCGCCCGCGACGGGGGGATCGCGGGCGGCTGCGTCAGCGCCTGGGGGTGCGCTATTTGGCCGGCTGTGCCGGAGAATCTGTATGTGGTGTGCTCGAGTCTTGCTTCTCCTTGTCCTTATCGGAAGACTTCTGCTTATCCTCGGGCGCCGGGGCGCCGGATGGGGCTTCCGAGATTTGCGACGGTGGAGCCGGCTGTGGTGTTGCATTCGGTGCCTGGCCGGATTGCGCAAGCGACGCGGTGCCGGTTGCAAACGTGAGTGTCAATGCGATTAGAAGGTACTTCATGTTTATTCCCTCCGCTGGTTGATTGTGACGGCGGATTGTAATCCGGTCGCTGTCCGCTGTCTAGAAGGGCGCTCCCCGAGCCATTCTTGACGAATCGTTACATGGGAACCATATGGAAGGTCGAACGTCAAAAAACATTTCGGCGTCTTGTGTCACTGCGATCGTGCGGCTGCAAAGGCTGGCTGGGTCCTCGTTTCAAAATGCCGATTGCGAGAGTCTGGGCGAATGTCGTGATTGTCAAGCGGGGATGCGGAGGAAAAATTTCTAATGTTCTGAACGTAACGATGGTCGTTCCCTGCCCGTTAAAGCGCGGTCAGGCAGGGCGTGATTTACTTGGCGATCACAGTGCGGTTCCAGATACAACTGGAGGAAAAGCAATGGCCAAAGTAGATCCGATCCCCAGGGGCTTCCATACGATCACGCCGAGTCTTACGGTCAAGGATGCCGAGAAGGCCATCGAATTCTATAAAAAGGCGTTCGGTGCCGAGCAGAAAGAAATCTGCCTCGGTCCTGACGGCAAGTCGATAATGCACGCCGAGCTGAAAATTGGCGACTCGATCATTATGCTCAACGACGAGTACCCCGACATGGGCTGCCGTAGCCCGAATTCACTGGGCGGTTCGCCTGTTTCGTTGTATCTCTATGTCGATGATGTCGATGCCTGGTATGCGCGTGCCGTTGGCGCCGGTGCAACCAGCGTCATGCCTGTTGCCGATATGTTCTGGGGCGACAGGTTCGGCGCGGTGGTCGATCCTTTCGGGCACAAGTGGAGTATCGCGACTCATATTAAGGATATGACGCCGGAAGAGATAGCCAGGGGACAGGAAGCCTGGAAGAAACAGATGGATTTGGCAGCAGCGAAGAAATGAAGGCGGCTGCCCGCGTCGACTGCACTCGGAGCCGGCAGTCATGCCGGCTCCGAGTGCTCTGCCCCTGTGCGCGCGCAGTGCTAGTCCTCTTCCAGCGAGGAAGTGTCGCCGGTCGGCAGACCGAGTTCCCAGGCCTTGAGAAGGCGCCGCATGATCTTGCCGCTGCGGGTCTTCGGCAGGCTCTCGCGTATCTCGATCTCGCGCGGATAGGCGTGGGCTGCCAGCTTGCGCCTGGTGAACTCTTTGACTTCTTCCAGCAGTTCGTCGGTGGCCTTGACACCGTTGGCCAGGACGATGAAGGCCTTGATGATCTCGCCTCGCTCCTTGTCCGGCTTGCCGATGACGCCGGCTTCAGCGACGGCTGGATGTTCAACAAGCGCTGACTCCACCTCGAAGGGACCGACGCGGTGCCCGGCTGTGTTGATGACGTCATCGGCGCGCCCGACAAACCAGAAAAAGCCCTCTTCGTCCTTCCAGGCGTTGTCGCCGCTGAAGTACCAGCCCGGTATGCGGAAATACTCGTCATACTTTTCCTTGTTCCGCCAGATCTGCCTGAGTTGTGCAGGCCAACCAGGACGGACCACGAGCCTGCCGAGCTGACCCGGTCCGAGCTCGTTGCCGTCATCATCGACTACGGCGGCATAGACGCCGGGCAGCGGACGCCCCATGGAGCCGGGCTTGATCGGCGTGCATGGCAGGTTGGCAATGAGCTGCATACCGGTTTCGGTCTGCCACCAGTTGTCGTGAATCGGCAGCCCGAAAACCTTCATGCCCCAGCGCACCACCTCCGGGTTCAACGGCTCTCCCACACTGAGGATGTGGCGGAGGCTCTCGAGGCTGTATTTTTCCACCACTTCCTCGCCTGCTTTCATGAGCATGCGCAGCGCTGTCGGTGCCGTGTACCAGACGGTCACGCGCAGCCGATCGATAAGTGCGTACCAGCTGTCGGCGTCGAAACGTCCTTCGTAGGTGACCACGGACGCACCGTTCGACCAGGGTCCGAAAATACCGTATACGGTGCCGGTCACCCAGCCGGGATCGGCAGTGCACCAGTAAACGTCATCGTCCCTCAGATCCAGGACCCACTTGGACGTCATATGGTGCCCGATGATGTCGTTGTGGACGTGGACGACGCCCTTGGGTTTTCCGGTCGTTCCGGAGGTGTAGAGCAGGTACAACGGATCCTCCGGATCCATATGCGCGCAGGCAAGCTCGTCTGCCGCTCCTGCCATGAGCTCCTCATAGCTGAGCTCGCCGGACTTCAGCTTTCCTTTTTCGCTGCCCACGACGATTACGTATTCCAGATCCGGCAGTTGGTCTTTGACTTCGTCCAGCTTTGCTTTCAGTGCAGGCGTGGTGATAATGACCTTGGCTTCGCTGTCGACCAGACGATCGCGGAGGGCATCCGGGCCGAATGCGGAGAAGAGCGGCCCGGCAATCGCGCCGATCTTGGCGATCGCCACCGTGGCTATGTAAAGCTCGGGAATGCGCGGCAGAAAAACGAAGACCCGATCGCCCCTGGCTATCCCCAGGTCCTTCAGCACGTTCCCCATCTTGTTGGACAAAAGATAGATTTCCTGGAAGGTGAACTTCTGCAGGTTGTTGTTGGCATCCACGCAGTAGAGCGCCACCTTGTTGCGGCGTCCGTCGTGCATGTGGCGGTCGACGGCATTGTATGCGGCGTTCAGTCTGCCGCCTGTAAAATAGGCAATCTCAGACTTCGCCTGGTCCCAGCTGAAGGTGGCGTAGTAGCTCTCGTAATTTTCCAGATTGGCTTTCACCGGGCATTTCTTGATGAGCTCCGGCTTGGCGCCGCGCGGTACTCTGCTGGCGGACTTGCCCGCCGATTTGACCTTTAGTTCCTGCACTGTTCTGCCCTCAAACTCAGGGGTGTAACGCGATTTTTCGGAATCTAAAAAGCACAGTTTA
>DATNRD010000584.1:0-4098 GCA_036703665.1 Candidatus Obscuribacterales bacterium | reverse complement strand
TTTCCGCTTATGATGTACAGCCAACCCAGGAACAATCCGGCGCAGAAGGCCCACAGCCCGTACGAGAGATGACGCAGGCTCGGGCAATGGAAGAGGCCGAAAATCAGGCTCGTCGGCAACAGCCCGAACTGCTGCTGCATGACTCCCCGAAAGAGGACCTCTTCGCAGAACCCTGACACGGCTGCAATCAGCAGCACGTCGCCGAACTTGAGCTCGGCGAAGATGGGCGCTATCTGTTCAATGACAATCTCCCGCAATCTTTCCAGTGGTTTGACCACTCTGCCCATCCAGAAAAGAACCACGCTGGTGGCGGCTATGCCCAGACCGGCAGCGGCGCCGTAGGCTGCCTGCCGGTTGTTCCAGCCGAGGGCGGGCGCCAGATGGATGGAGGCGAACTGGCTCCAGAACGTGGCGGTCAAAAGGAGGAACGCTTCCACGAACAGCGTAATGTTGAGCAGCGTTATGCGATCAATCGATCTGCTTTCCATCGGCTATGACCACCTCCGGCTTAAGCCGGCCTCCGCTTATAGTACGGCAAACGGCCACCGGCAGGTCACCGTAAACGGCCAGCACGTAATCATCCGTGGCCGGCCGCTCAATACGCTGCCCCAGCAGCAACCGGGCAGCATCCTCTTTCTCCAGGGCTACTGTTGGCATGTCCAGCACTTTTTGCGGCGGGAGCAGGACCTCGTTAAGCAAGCCGGAGGAGGCTCGCTGCCCGAGCTCCTCCAGGGTCAGCGCGTCGCGCAGGCGGAAAGGGCCGGACTGCTCCCTGACAAGCGATTTCAGGCAGCCGCCGCAGGACAGGCGTCTGCCCAGGTCCCTGGCCAGAGAGCGGATGTATGTTCCGGCAGAGCAGGTTATGCGGGCGCGCACCACAGGTAGTGTCAAGTCGAGGACTTCCACCTGGTAGACCGTAATCTCGCGCGCGGGAATCTCGTCCGGGAGGCGTCCTTTGCGCGCCAGGGCATATAACCGCTCACCGCGAACACTGACTGCGCTATAGGCCGGGGGGACCTGCATCTGGACCCCCTGCGCTTCCGCCAGCCGGCTTGTGATCTCGTCCTCCGGCGGCAATGGTGCGCCCGACGACAGGACCTCTCCTTCGATGTCATCGGTAGTCGTCTGCGTTCCCAGCAAAATCTCGGCCACGTACACTTTCTTGCCGGGCAAAAAGCGGATGAGCCGGCAAGCTTTTCCCGAGGCCACCGGCAGGACTCCTGTGGCCATCGGGTCGAGCGTGCCGGCGTGTCCCACCTGCTTGACAGCGAGAATTCTCCGCACGCGCGCCACCACGTCGTGCGCCGTCATCGCTGGCGGCTTGTTTATGTTAAGAAACCCGCAGAGCATCTCCTACAGTCACAGGGCATGGGGGCGGGGCTACCTGCCCGCTAACACGGCCAATAGCGAGCCAACGACGCTGAGGACGCGTGGCCGGCGAGCGAGCTTGTCGCGCGGAGGAAGCCGACGGAGCGCTTATATCTAAATCTCGCCACGCGAAATCTTGGCGATGAGCTGGGAAACCTTGGCGCCGCGCTCGAGCGAGTTGTCCAGCTTGAAAGCCACCTCGGGGGCGAACCTCAGCCCCAGCCTGCGCCCGAGCTCGCCGCGTATGTAGCTGGTGTGATCGGTCAGCGCTCCAATCGTGCCTTGCTGCGCGGCTTCATCACCGTATACTGAAATGAATATCTTGGCGTAGCGACAATCATTGCTACACTCAACGTCCGTGACCGATACGATCCCGGAGATTCGCTCGTCCTTTAGATCGCGACGCATCATTTCGGACAGTTCCCGCTTGATCTGCTGGGATACTCTGATTGCTCGAGGAGCAGACATATGCAACACCTCTCGTGGTTTCCGAGAATGTCGATAGGAAATCAGCGCGTCGGTTCGCGCCTGATCTCCTGAATAACAAAGGCATGCACGATATCGCCTTCCCGGATGTCGTGGAAACTGCCGAAGCCCATGCCGCATTCAAAGCCCTGAGCGACCTCCTTCACGTCGTCTTTGAAGCGCTTGAGGGTCTCCAGCTTGCCTTCATGTATTATCTCACCGCCGCGCTCGACGCGGACTATGCAACCTCGCTGTATCTTGCCGCTTGTGACATAGCAACCGCCGATGGTGAGATTCTTCCCGACCTTGAATATCTGGCGAATCTCCGCCGAGCCTGTCTGCACTTCCTGTTTGACAGGTTGGATGAGTCCTTGAATGGCCTTTTCCAGGTCGTCCGTTATCTGGTAGATAATGTCGTACGTGCGGATGTCGACGCCCGTGTCCTGGGCGACTCTGGCGGCGTTTTGATCGGGCTGCGCATTGAAGCCTATGATGATGGCGTTGGACCCGGCAGCAAGGTTGACGTCGTTTTCCGAAATGTCGCCGGAGGCGACCCGCAGGACGCGCACCTGGACTTGCTTGGCGGACAGGCGCCTGACCGAATCGGCAATCGCCTCGGCCGTGCCCTGGACGTCGGCTTTTATGATCACATTGAGGTCCTGAACCTCTCCCTGCTCGAGCATGTCGTGCAGGGACTCGAGGGTGACCCGGTGGGTGCGTCTTTCGCGCTCGACAAGCTTGCGTTGCTCGACAATGCTCTTTGCCGCCTGCACGTCCTCCACGACATCGAAGCGATCGCCGGCCAGCGGCACCTCATCCAGCCCCAGCACTTCCACCGGCATGGAGGGACCGGCGGCCTTGACCCGCTGGCCGCGGTCGTCGAACAGCGCTCTTACCCGGCCGGAGGCGCTGCCGGCAACGATGAAATCACCCTCGCGCAGCGTCCCGGTTTGCACCAGAGCGGTTGCGACGGCTCCCTTGCCGCGCGAGAGCTCGGCTTCGATGATGATGCCGGAGGCCGGGCGGTCGGGGTTGGCTTTGAGATCTTGTATGTCGGCAACCAGCAGAATCATCTCGAGCAGCTCATCGAGCCCGATGTGCTTCTTGGCCGAAACGTTGACGGTGACGGTCTCGCCGCCGAACTTGTCTGGTACCAGACCGTGCTCCATCAGTTGAGTGAGCACGCGGTCGGGATCGGCTCCTGGAAGGTCGATCTTGTTTACAGCGACTATGATCGGCACTCCGGCTGCCTTCGCGTGGTCGATTGCCTCGGCGGTCTGCGGCATGACGCCGTCGTCGGCCGCCACCACCAGCACCGCTATGTCGGTCGCTTTGGCTCCGCGCGCACGCATGGCGGTGAAGGCCTCGTGCCCGGGCGTGTCCAGGAAAACGATCTGCCGCAGCGTCCCGTCCTCGCCTGGTACCTCGACGTGGTAGGCGCCGATATGCTGCGTGATGCCGCCGGCTTCGGCGTCCGTAAGCAGAAATTTGGTTTTGCGAATGGCGTCCAGCAGACTGGTTTTGCCGTGGTCGACGTGTCCCATGATGGTCACCACCGGCGGGCGAGTGACCAGCTGCGCTTCCTCCTCCGCCGACAGCGCAGGCTTGATGGGCTGCAGAGGCTCGGACACGGTCAGCTCTTCCGAAGCCACCTCATAGCCCATTTCGATGGCTACCTCGCGCGCCACCTCCAGCTCGACGAGCTGGTTGACCGTGCGCATGATGCCTTTCATGAAGAGCCGCTTGATGATTTCCGTTTCTGAGACCATCATTCGCTCCGCCAGGTCCTTAACGGTCAAGGACCCGGTCAGCGTGATCACCTTGGGAATTTCGATGGTGACGGCAGCCGGGCGCGACTTCTCCTCTTTCTTCTGGGCATGCCGCTCGCCCGGCGGGTGCCGGTGCGACTTCGGCGGGCGAGGCGGCGTGGCACGGATGGACGGCGCGGCGATGCGAATCGGCTGGCGGATGGCGCTGGGAATGGCAGTGGCGTCCGGGCGTGCCTGCGGGGGCTCGTCCGGCGGCGTTTCCACTTTTTCCTGGTCTGCCTTGTGTGGGGCTTCGGCGCTTTCCGTCTTCTCTGGCTCTGCCTGGGGCGGCGCCTCCTGCGGCTCGGGAGGCTGCTCACCGGGCTTTTCGATGCGCCTCAAGATGCGCGGCTGCGCCTTGGCTTGGTCGGCTGTCTCTTCCGTAGGAGCAACTGGCGGGGCCTGCTCGACCGGCGGTAGCGAGGCGGCAGCCGGCGCAACTTCCGTGACCGGCTCG
>DATNRD010000583.1:0-10305 GCA_036703665.1 Candidatus Obscuribacterales bacterium | reverse complement strand
CAGCGGTGGACGCGCAGGCGGCGTCGGTTTACGAACTGTTGTCCGCAGAGCCAATTCATTTCGATGTAATCAACAGTCTGCGGGAAGTAATAACGGAAACGCTGATCCGCTACCAAGTCACTACTGAGAGCCTCATCGTTTCTGAGGTGGCTCGCCTGCGACGATCCACTTGCCATAATGTATTGTAGGGTCGCCGATATTGAACCAACTATCTCTGACCTTATAAACCCTGCCATTACGATATCTGACTTCTATGAGAATGACATGGTCGATGAGAGTTGATGTAAATTCTGTCAGGTCTTTTGAATGTCTCCAACTACCGGGTTGATAAGGTTTTGTTTCTGGCAGCCGTTTCAAGAGCTGTTCTTTCGTTAAGCCCAAGAGATGCCGATCCCCATCTTCAGTTATCTTCTGCATCCAAGTGTTCACCCAGGTGGATGCTTCTTGCGCATGGTCACTGTCGGCCGCTACAGAAGTAATCGTAGCGATACCAAATGCGGTGAGCACCAATGTCAGTAAGAAGCCATAGCCAAGCACAACTCTCATTTCTTGTACTCCTGTGCCACGTACTGCCTCGCCTGGACGTTTCATTGCGTCTGTTTCACGGCCACAGGTGATGGCCTCGACACTTTCACCGGTGCCAACCACGAGTGAAATATTCCGGCTTCTTCAAAGATTGGCTTAATGACCATTGCGCCTTTGCTATTGATGTAGCCCCATTTCTTGCCTATTTGGACCGGCGCAAGATCTGTGTTTTCGTCAAAATCGTCAGCTTGAGCCCAGCGGGGCTTAAGTGCAATTGTGCCGTCATCGCGCACATACCCGTACTTGTTCCCGAACTTTGCACAGCGGATCTTGGCAGAACCAAAGCCGACCTTCATGCCAGCGACATATTGCGGTTTGTGCGGATTGAAGATTAACTTACCGTCCTGCTTCAAGCCGTAGCCCTTTCCTATGGCAACGGCGGCAAGAGGCTGCCGAGCTTTGTAATCCCGAAAGAACTGCATATCGGCAGCGGTGACCGGCAGATCTGACAAACTACGCGTACCGGCATCCAAGAGCTTGTAGGAATCGCCAAGCCTTACAACAGCCCCACCTACCAGACGAAATGAAGTTGCATCGTCAAATCGCGGTGGAACCACAAACTTTCCGTTACGGTCGATGAAGCCCCACTTACCTGTATCTGCTGCCGCGCTGCTGCAGAAATACACAAAACCAGCAAGCAGCAGCACAAGCAGAAACAAAGGATGTACTGGATATAGCCTCATCGTTTCTGCTCCACCCTGATCACGTTGAAGTTATTGTAGAGTTCATCGATGTTAGTTGGTATCAAGGAGTCTTTGCCTGTTTTCAGCGGATCTCGCAGAACAATCTTCCCGTCTTGAAACTCGATGCTGTAGGCGTGGTTTGGATGCAAGTGATGTGGATTGGGCTCAGGTGGAGCCTTAATGCCCGCCGTTATGATCAGCTTCTCAGCCTCCGCTTGACTCAAGGCCCGTGCGATGTCATCTTTGCTGTTGGCAAAGAGTCCGCTTCTGGCTGTATTGAAGGATTCGGAGTCATGCCCGGTTAAAAGCTTCATGCCTAATCCAGCATTGTCATCAGACATACCAAAGCGAGCACCATCGGCCGGTATCACTGTTCGCTCATTTGATGGTTGTTTCTCATTCAGGTACTGCCCATAGGCCTTCTCCAGCACGGCCACATATAGATAGCCGCGGTCATCGGTTGAGCCGTAAAGCTTTTCGGCTTCAGTCAATTTACCAACGTGAATGGGTTTTTCGGCACCAGGAAATCTGACCGTGTAGCTTCCGTCCTGCTTTTCAGAAACCATTCTCATTATCTTGTCGGGGCCGCCCGGTTGCCGAGTCAGGCCAATGAGGCTCGTTATGAAATTGCAACTGTCTGGGTAGTCCTGGCGGATGTGCTCACCGTCTATTTGACCTGGGCTTGCTGGCTTGAGCAGCTTATCGTCTGCTTTTGCCCTCATTTTCTCTTCATTGTCCGCTGCCCAGTAAGGAAATTCCTTTTCCCGATGCCAGAAGGGCCTATAATCGTCCCTGCGATAGGCGCTGATGAGAGAGGCTGCCAAAGCGTTATCTCCTTTGACCTGCTCTTTGACGGCAAAGGAGCGAACATTGTCGCTTGTAACTTCATTCTGACTTTTATGGAGAGCCTCGGCTACCTCGCTCTGAAACTTAGCACAGAGCTTCTGGACGTTGCTCGCCTTCTGCAAATATGACTCGCTTTTGTCGGCATCCGAAGTGTCTTTCTTAGCCTGCGCCTCTGTTTTCTCGTTGCGAGCTAACAGTATGTCCTCATGTGCCTCAGAAGTTCCGGACTGCTGTGTCGGCAAAACTGTGGCGTGCTCATCACCATATAGGTCTGTCACCGAGCCGAAGTCCAACTCAGCGACACCAGGAGTCACCGTACTCAGTTGCCTATCGGCGATGCTGCTTCTTGGGTTCCAGGCATCAGTTACGGCTTGAGTGAGACCAGCCAATTCAGTGGGCGTTGCAGACTTTTCAAGTTGTCCTTGTTCCAAGTCAACATCTGCCATGCCGGCCACCGCGACAAGTGTCTCATAACAAATATACCCGACAGTGGCAGCGTGCCTGGCGGGCCGGCGACCTAAAGAAAAGCCCCTGGCGTTGCCAGTGGGCGGTCAAGCTCCGAACTTGACTGTAGGGTTCAAGTCCCTCTGCCTCCATCCGCCCGCTGATTGTTGTACCCCGCCCGGCGGCTTTTGCAGCGGTACCAGCGGCGCATTAGAGGATGGGGCAGCGACTTCCTGATGGGCGGCGCTGGAAATGACACCTATTACTTCTCGCCAGGCGATGGCTGGGATTACATCATGGAGGGCGACATGTCCGCCAGCGGCCTGCCTGGCGGGACCGACGTGGTCAAGCTTGGTCCGGGGATCACCGCCTCGGATGTGTTGATCTGTGATGCAGGGGCGGATCTGATTATTTCGATCAACACAACCAGCGAGCAGATAATGGTCCAGGGGCACAACTCAGGTGACCCGTCGCGGCAGATTGAGCGGGTGGAGCTTGCCGACGGGACGGTTATTTGGGGCTCGCCGGCACAACCGGTTGAGCCTGTGGATGACTGGCAGTGGGAGTTCCAGGCGTCCCAGGTAATAGACGGCAGCAGCTGGAATGATTACCTGTGGGGAAGCCCGGGCAGCGACAAGATCTACGGTCGCATGGGCGACGACACCCTGAACGGCTCCTGGGGCGCGGACCTCCCTACTGGCGGGGCCGGCAGCGACGCGCTTCAGGGCGGCGCTGATGACGACATGTATCTCTTAGAGACCGGCGACGGATTCGATTCCATCAGGGAAGGTGACGGCAGCTATCCCAGCGGAGTGGACACGCTCAGGCTCGGTGTCGGAATAGTGCCAGATGACGTCATGTTCTGGGCCATGGGGCCGGACTTGATGGTCTTACTGCGCGGTACAGGCGATCAAATAAGGGTTGAGGGTCAGTATTCTGGCGATCCCGCAAAGCTGGTGGAGAGGTTTGCGTTTGCCAACGGCACGGTGTTCAGCCAGGGACAGGTGAACGATTTGCTTGAGCTGCCGGCGTCACCGTGGAACGACTACCTTTGCGGCAGCGAAAATGGAGATACGGCCGTCGCCAATGACGGCAGCGACACCATATACGGCAATGGTGGCGCAGACAGGCTGTCTGGGGAAGGCGCCGATGACAATCTTTACGGCGGCTCAGGCGACGACCAGCTGAACGGTGGTCCCGGGTACGATTGGCTGTATGGAGGCTCCGGCGACGACCTTTACTTGCTCAATCGCGGAGATGGGGGAGAGTTCATCACGGAAGGTGAGACCTACGGTCAGCCGGGCGGAGAAGACATGATCCAGCTGGGATCCGGCATTGCGGCCAACGAAGTTATGGTTCAGGCAATGGGCTCTGATCTCTGGATTTCTATTCAGGGAAGCTCCGACTATGCCGTCGTCCAGGGGCAGTACTCGGGCGACATATCGCGGCAGGTAGAGTGGGTTATTCTTTCTGACGGGACCGTCGTGTTCGGATCTGCTCCCGCGCAGATAGATGGCAGTATGTATGACGACTACCTCGGCGGATCGCAGTCTAGCGAAAGCATGAATGGGGATGCCGGCAACGATACGCTCTATGGTTACGGTGGCAGGGACACGCTTTCAGGCGGGGCAGGCTACGACAACCTGTATGGCGGGCTTGGCAGCGACACCTATCTCTATAATCGCGGCGATGGTTTCGACACGGTGTCCGAAGGCGACCTGTACTCGCCAGGAGGAGGCACGGACACGATTCAGTTCGGGCCGACGATAAGTTAAAGCGATGTATCTTTCTCTCAAGTGGGAACCGACCTGCTCATCGCGCTCATTGGGACGGGTGAACAGCTCAGGGTTCAGGGCCAGTACATGGGCGACCCCTCAAGAGTGGTCGAAAAAATCGGCTTTGCCGACGGCACTGTGCTCAGCCGCTGGCAGGTGGACGATCTGCTTGAGGTGCGGGGAACGGCAGGTAATGACCACCTGGGCGGATCGGAGAGTGGCGAGTCTCTAGTTGGCGAAGAGGCGGACGACAACCTGTGGGGATATGGCGGGAGCGATAAGTTGTTCGGTGGCGCCGGCAGCGACTGGCTGAATGGTGGGCTGGGCGGAGATATGCTGTCGGGCGGTAGCGGCTTCGACCAGTTGCAGGGAGGCGCCGGTAACGACACCTATCTGGCTAATCTCGGTGACGGCATGGACTACATTCAAGAAGGGGACATGTCCGGATCGGGGTTGCCCGGTGGCACCGACAGAATTAAGTTCGGGCAGGGTATTGGGACCTCTAACGTTGCGTTCTTTATGAATGGCTCCGGTCTACAGGTCGCATACAGCAGCACTGACTCCCTCTGGGTATTGAACCAGGCCGAGCCAAATACTGCCATTGAAAGGCTGCAGCTTGACAACGGCATGTATCTGACAGATATGGATATAAACACGATTATTCAGCAGATGTCGGCCTGGGCGGCAAACAACAGCGCGTCGTTCACAAGTGTGAGCGATGTTCAGCAAAATCCGAATTTGATGAACATTATTGCCACCAGTTGGCACGCCGCTTAGCGGGAATAGCGGAGGAGCGGTGACTGATACTAGATGATTAGGTGTTACGTAACATGGAATTTGAGGAGAGGCAAAATCCATGTCGCAGACGACATTGTTTGAATGCTGACCGAGCACTTGATGTCGTGCCAGTCATAAAGTTGCCTGGCGGCTCGTGGCCGCCGGCGGTGTTGGGGATTACCTGCTGTCCACGAGCTGCTGCCCGGCACCGGCGGCGGTGTAGCGTTTGACCGTGTCGGAAAGGCGGGTGAACTTGGGATTGAAGTAATACTTCCGCATCTCGCCAAAGGCCTGGTCGTAAGTCCAGCCGTCGTTGACCACGCGCCAGATGCCGATCATGCAGCCCGTTCGGTCGGAGCCGTGAGCGCAGTGGACGAACACCTTGCCTTTGGCCGGATCCTCTTTTGCTGTCTTCAGCGTCTCTAGCAGAGTCTTGACCTGATCATCCGTGGGTGGCTGAGCGCTCATCGGCAGGTTGATTGATTTCAAGCCGAGGCGCCGCGCTTCCTCTGCCTCTGCCTTCACCTGCCCCGGGTGACCACGGAGGTCGATTATCGTTGTGACGCCCATCTGCTTCAGCTTATTCAGCCCCGCACTGGTCGGCTCGCCTCCCCGGTAGAGGTAAGGGTGTACCTGGTGGAAATTGGGCAGGTCACCGTCCTGCTCCTTGTAAACATGCCTTGCGGGGCGGGCGGCGCTGGAAGACAGCCTCTGGTTGCCGGTGGCCCCGGCCGAGGCCGCCGAGCTGCTAGTGTGACTGGTGGCAGTCGGTTCGGCTCCAAGGGCTTGCCTGGCGGTCCAGGGTGCGGGCAGGGTGGCGCCAAGAAGAAGGCTCAGGAAGATTGTGGTTGAGGTTTTCATGTCGGCTGCCGGTGCTGGAATAGAAGCTGGAATAAAAATAGATGCCCTGGAGCGACGGGGCGCCGGGCATTAGATAATATTCTCACTTTTTTCGGACAGCATTGAACTTTTTTGCCGCCTTGTTCGTATTAGAGAGTGAAACTGAATCGTCCGGGTTGGAGCTAGGCAGTGGACCTTACCGACGAGGCTTTAATCGAGAGTTTTCGTAGGACTAAGGACCCCAGCCACTTCAAGTCCTTGGTTCAGCGTTATCAAAACCGCATTTACAATGCGGCCTTCCGAATACTGGGAAGCACGGAGGAGGCTGAGGAAGTGGTTCAAGATACCTTTATCAAGGTTCACCAAAACGTAGCCAAATTCCAGCGGCAATCGACCTTTGCCAGTTGGGTCTTCCGTATCGCCCACAACCTGTGCGTCGACCTGATGAGAGCCCGGCAGCGGCGCAGAGGATTTTTCGTCCTCTCTTTCGATCCGCAAGCCGCCCCTGACAATGACGATTCGCCAGAGGGGTTGCATGTGGTATCCCAGGTCGCCGACCGCGGGCCGACACCGGCTCAGATGCTCGATTCCCGGGAGCAGGCGCATATCATCGAGGCTTCGCTCCGCCAGTTGCCCGACTCGCAGCGCACAGTCGTGGTGCTGCACGACATCGAGGGCTTCTCCTACCAGGAAATCTCCGACATCGTCGGGGCCAACCTCGGAACGGTCCGCTCGCGCTTGCATTATGGGCGTCTGAAGCTCCGTGAGCTTTTAGAGCCCTACTTCTCTCAACAAGACATATCCCCAGCCCCAAGGTGACTGCCATGTCCGTTCGTGAATCCGATTGCACAAAAATTGAGCCGTTGCTGGACGCCTTTCGCGATGGCGAGCTGGCGTCCGCCGAGCGCCAGGCTGTGGAACAGCACCTGCGCGCCTGTTTTACGTGCCAGTCCAAGCTTGCCGACATCGAGCGCGTCGTGTCCACACTAAAGACTTTGCCGCGCGTCGGCGCGCCACGAGATTTCTCGCAGAATATTGACGCCATCCTTGCCCGGCGCCATCCGGCCAAGGTCATGAGCATCCGGCCGGTTGTCTGGGGCTCGCTCGGGGCCGCTGCCGCCGCTGCCGTGGCGGTCTTTGTCTTCAAGCTGGTTCCGGGGATTTCGCCCGCCGGGGTGGTTGCTCACCGTTCGGTTCCCGGAACACGGGCAGCATCACCCTATGAAAAGCCCGACAGCGCCCAGCAAAGAGAGATTGCCGCCCAAGGACCGCAGCCGGGTGTTACGACCCCGCCGCAGCAGCCTGAGGACAGCGATTCTCGCTCGCTACTTGCTTCCGGGACGCAAGAGAAGCAACCCGATAAGCTGGCGACGGCACCGCCCGGGGAGCAGCAGGCAGCCACCGGTGGAAAAGCCGGCGCAGCCGATCGGCCGGCAGCACAACAGCGCACGGTGCCGGTCTACTCCGGGGCGGTGGTGGCCGTGGATGAAGATCCGCTGGGTGGAGAGGGTGCGGCGCTGGTGGCCTTTGCCGAAGGCGATCAGACGACGATTACCGAAGCTATCGGTCTGGAAACCGACGAGGACGGACTCTATGCAATCAAGATGTAACCAGGCAAAAGCCTCGCACCGCGAGCCGGGCGGCAAGCAGCCTCCGGTCAGAGGCCTCCTTTTCAATCTGTCGGTGTCGCTGGCGGCCGTTGCCCTTTTCTCCGGCATAGCGCTGGCCGGTCCGTTGACGCAGACTGAAGGCCCGGCCGCCGGACCGGATGCCGGACTGGAGGTGGTGCAGCAGCCCGACGAGGGCGCCGGACCGGTGCCGCCGCGCTTCCAGCAAAGGAGACGCTTCATGCGCCGGCAGTGGATGGAGCAGGGTTTCCCCGGCGGTCCTGGCTACGGGGAGGAAGTACCGGCAGGACAGGGTCGCAATCTCGAGACCGGCGTGCCCGGTGCCTTCCCCATGGGCGGGCCCGGGCGGTTCGCACCTGGACGCGTGCCCGGGGCGGGACGATTCCGCGGCCGGCCGGCTACCCCGGGAGCGCAAATGTTCGGCGGGCCCCTGGATCTTACGCCGCTGGGATTGAGCGAGGAACAAAAGGACCGGATTCGCCAGATAAGGTCGCAGTCGGCTGTAAAGGCCCGCGAGCTGAGGCGCGTGCTCAAACTCAAGCGAGCCGAAATGAAGGATCTGATGTTCGATCCTGATGCTTCCGATGCCCAGATTAAGGCGCGCCGGCAGGAGCTGCGCCGCCTGCAAGATCAACTGGAGGATGTCATTTTGAGCGACTTTCTTGCCCTGCGCGGCGTGTTGACCGCCGAGCAGAGGCAAAGGTTGCCCGAGGTCAAGCCCCAGCCCCGTCCGCCGCTGGCCGGGCGAGGGCTTGATTTGCCCGGCAGGCGCCTGCCCGGCCCGCCCCTTGAAGGTGCTGCCTCCGAACGATTCGGCCGGCGCGGGGCACCGGCTGCCGAACGCTTCGGCGGGCCCGGTGCTGTCCCGCCTGAGGCGCCGTTGGACTAGAATTGAGTGCATGCAAGGCTCAAGCCTCTCGCCGTCCCAGGCCAAGACTCGAGCGCGCCAGGCCGTCGCCTGTCTGGCGGTGCTTTCTGTGCTGGCGGCAATTGGCCTGGCCGGTTATCACTTGGGTGCCTATCAGGAACGCGGCAGGAGCCTGATCGGCATTCAGGAGCTCCGGGAGGACGACCAGTCTCCGGAGGCCGCTTACGCTCCGACCACGCTTGCAGCCCCGTCAGGGCGGGCCGTTCCGGGGCCGGGGACGCCGAGCAATATCGCCGATATCGCTGCTTCCGTGTCACCGTCGGTGGTGAACATCGACATCTTGAGCCAGGTGCAGTTTCCAGCAGCCAGTTTCCCTGACTTCGGCTTCTTCTACAACGGCAGCCGCATCGCGCCGTACGGCGGCACGCCAGCCCGTCCTCGTCTGCTTAAGACCGGCACCGGATCGGGCGTGGTCTTGCGCTCGGACGGCTACATACTGACCAACCATCATGTGGTGCGCGGCACCAACCGCATCAAGGTTACGCTTGCCGACGGCCGATCCTTCACCGGCCGGATTGTCGGCACGGACAGTGCCTCCGATCTGGCCGTGGTGAAAATCCCGGCCGGCAATCTTCAGCCGGCTCGGCTGGGATCGACAGCCGACCTCAGGCCGGGCGACTGGGTAATCGCCATAGGCAGCCCGCTGGGACTGGAGCAGACCGTCACGGTGGGCATCGTCAGCGCGCTTGGCAGGTCGGTTGCCGACATGAGCACCGAGGTGAGTTTCATCCAGACGGACGCCGCCATCAATCCAGGTAATTCCGGCGGTCCGCTGGTGAACATGAAAGGACAGGTGGTCGGCATAAACACTTTCATTCGGTCCGATGCCCAGAACATCGGTTTTGCCACCCCTATAGAGACCGCCAGGCTGGTGGCAGACGAGCTAATCGCACGGGGAAAGGTGAACCGCCCCTGGCTGGGGGTCAAACTGGCAACGCTTACCACCGTTGTCAACAAGCGCCTGGGTCTTCCCTCCGATGCTGCCGGAGTGCTCGTCCTGTCTGTAATCGAGGGCGGTCCGGCGGACAAGGCAGGCGTGAAGGCCGGCGACGTGATCCGGAAGATCGACGGCCAGCCGGTCGCCTCCGTCAGGGATGTGCATCGCCTGGTACGAGCACGCAAATCGGGGCAGAAAGTGATAGTGGAGGTGGCGCGAAACGACCGGCCGCACAATGTTTCCTTGACCCCTGGCGAGATGCCCGAGCAGATCGACTGAGGAAGGTCAGTGCTTCTTCTTGCGGTCGACGCCGCTCCAGTCGAGGAGGAAGTCCGGGTCGTCGCCGCCATGCGAGGGTGGCTCTTCCTTCGGGGTCTCCTTGGGCTTGGGCGGCGGCTTGACTTCTGCTCTGGTCTTGAGCTGGAAGCCAGGACTGCCTGCGCCGACCGTCCCGGGCGGCGGTGGCGGGAAGCCGGGCATCATTGGCACCACCGGCGGTGGCGGCGGGACCAGCCCGGGCTTGACCTTGGCCTGGGGCTTCGGTTTGGACTCAGGCGGCTTAGGCGGTTTCAGTTCGGCCGGCTTGGCCTTGAGTTCGGCCGGCTTGGCCTTGAGTTCGGGCGGTTTTTCGGCGGGCTTGGCCGGCGGTTCAGGTTTGGGTGCCGGCTTGGCTTTCTCTTTGGGCTTGGGTTTTTCTGCCGGCTTTGGTTTTTCTTTGGGCTTGGGCTTTTCCTTCGGTTTGGGCTTTTCCTTAGGCTTGGCAGCTTCTTTCGGCTTGGCATCCGGTTTTGGTGCTGGTTTGGGTTTTTCCTCAGGCTTGGCTGCCTCCGCTGGCGTGGCTGGTGTCTCTGGCGGGGGCGCC
>DATNRD010000582.1:0-5016 GCA_036703665.1 Candidatus Obscuribacterales bacterium | reverse complement strand
CAGCCCACGGTCGACCGGCATGCAACAATTGGCATCGATGACTTCGTTCTTATGGACATCTGGGCAAAGAAAAAGGTACCTGCCGATTCCGTCTACGCCGATATTACGTGGACAGGGTACGTAGGCAAATCGGTGCCGCAAAAGTACATCGACATCTTCACGATAGTCCGTGACGCGCAAGACAGTGCACTGGAGTTCGTGCGCGAGTCCGTCACCGCCGGCCGGGAAATCTTCGGCTGGCAGGTAGATGATGTTGCCCGGGCTCACATCAGCAAGCATGGTTACGGACAACATTTCGTCCACCGAACGGGACACTCCATCGGTCGAGAAGTGCACGGTAACGGAGCCAACATCGACAACTACGAAACACGGGATGAACGCCGGCTCATTCCCAGCACCGGCTTCTCTATCGAGCCGGGCATCTACCTGCCTGAATTCGGAGTGAGAAGCGAGATCGACGTCTATATAGGCACGAATGAGATCGTCGTCGCTGGCCAGCCGATTCAGACCGAGGTAGTGCCTATCCTCGCGCAATCCGACTAGAAAGCCCTTGCACCGGCTGGCGACTGAGCGCCCCCGGATGCTTACGAACCGGAAGGCTAAGAAACTGAACGGTTTGAGCCACATTTTATGGCAGACAGGCAGTGCCCGCATTGCAGCCGATTTATCCGTCCGGCCGCCTGACTATGGCTTGCTAATGAAGCCGTGTTAAGGCATTACTGACCATTCCTGCGATAACCTGGTTTGCCGGCCTCTTACCAACCGGCAACGGCGACCACACCAGGGTACGTCCCTCATGGCTCCCACAGAAACTGTTTCCAGTGAGAAGCAACCGGGCGAATTACAAACCCCGGCGATGCCCACGCCTGACCTCAAAGCTAATTCTCCAGACCTCACCGCCTCCAGGGCCTCGTCGGCGACGCCGTCCGGGCCGGTTCTGCGCTACAGTGCCCAGAACACGTTCTGGCAATTCATGCTGGTATTCGTTGCCGACCTCCGCCGTTATCAATACGCCCTCAACAGCTTTGTCGTCAATGCTCTGGCCAAGAAATACCGGCGGTCGGTTCTCGGATTCACCTGGAGCCTGCTCGGCCCCTTGCTGACCATGGCCGTTTTGACCGTCGTGTTTGGCACGCTTTTCAAACGCGACATGCACCAGTATGCGCTCTACATTCTCAGCGGTCTGCTGCCCTGGTCATTCATGTCGCAGTCGATTATCAACGGCAGCCAGGCGCTCATAAACAACGAAACGATGTTGAGGCGCTCTTACCTTCCGAAGTTTTTCTTTCCGACGGTAAGTACCGCGAGCGAGGCCGTCAGCCTTTCGCTCAACCTGGTGTGCCTGTTCGCGCTGGCGCTTGCTATAGGCGCCCAGCTGTCGTGGTGCATCGTGGCATTGCCGCTGGTCATTGCTGTTACGTACGTATTCACCTTGGGTGCGGCACTGATTGCAGCAATCGCAACCGTCTACTTCCGCGACCTCACCCATATTCTTACCGTCCTCCTCGGCGCCTGTTTCTACCTGGTGCCCATTGTCTATCCGGAGAGCATGCTCCCTGAAAATATCCGGGGATTGGTTGCGCTCAATCCCTTCTATCATTTCATCTGTCTTTTCAGAAGCATCCTTTATTTGCGCCAGTTTCCCACACCGCTGGAATGGTCGAGCGCTCTGCTGTTAGCTGTCCTCTGCCTTCTAGCCGGCCTTTATCTCGTCAAGCTTCGTCAGAACGACATAATCTTCCGGTTGTAGAGATGTCTCCCCATATCCTGATCAATAACGCATCACTCAGGTTCCGCCTGTATAAAAGCTCGGCCAACCTGAAAGAGTCGTTCATTTCTCGCTTGCGTCGCGGCCAGAGCAAAGATACGGTCGAGGACTTCGATGTTCTCAAGGATATCAACCTCACCTTCTCAGCAGGGGATCGGGTGGGAATCATAGGGCTGAACGGCGCGGGCAAATCGACGCTGCTCAAGATGATTACCGGGATCTACCAGCCTCTTAGCGGATGGGTGGAGGTCAGGGGCAACATCATGCCGCTCATAGAGCTGACCGCCGGCTTCGATCCCGAGTTGAGCGGCCGAGAAAACATCTACTTGAGCGGTGCCATTCTCGGGCGTACAAGGGAGCAGATCGCCGAGTATGAGCAGGATGTTGTCGAGTTCTCCGAGCTGGGTGACTTCATCAACGTGCCGATCAAGTACTACTCCTCGGGCATGCTGGGGAGGCTGGCATTCTCAGTGGGAACCATGTGCAAGCCGGAAATACTTCTCGTGGACGAAGTACTCTCGACCGGAGACGCAGAGTTCGTTGCCAAGGCGACGAACCGCATGATGGACCTGTTGAGCAGCTCTCAAATAGTGGTTCTCGTTTCGCACAACCTGGACCACGTGCAGAACCTGTGCAACCGGGCCATAATCCTTCACCAGGGACAGGTCGTGGCCGACGGACCGCCCGCCGCGATGATTGATTACTATATGGAAGAAATCAGCAAAGCCGGGACGGATAAGAATGCTGATGCCATCGGGCAGCGGGGGGGCGGAAAACTCTTCCAGACGGCACCCCCTTCGGAGCAGTGGACGGTACCGATGAAGCTGCAGGCAGTGATGGACATCATCGCCGGCACCAGGACCGTGGAGCAGGTAGCGATTGAGGCGAACGTAGAGACCGCGACGGTAGAAACCTGGCTCAAGAACGGTACCCGCGGCATGCGCAATGGTCTTCGCGCACGCCCGCTCAGCATAGAAGAGCAATATCAGGCTCAGATCGACAGGCTCGAAAAGCGCGTGCAGGCGTTGGAAGAGGAGAATGCCAGGCTGCGCGCGAGCTCTACGGACGCATGCGCCGAGGCAGTCGTGCCGCTCGCGCAGGGCGTTCCATCAGCCATCAGCGGCTCACTGCCTCTGGCATAAGACCACAAAGCCGATCTGAGCCGAATTCGACGATGTGCATCATGTTGCAGTAAGCCTTTTGCGAAAGATGGCTCGGCAGCCATCCCACGGTTCGAGGTCCGTGAGCCAGGAGGGTATCTGCTCGTGAATTCCGATAGCCATGACGCCGCCCGGCACCAGTCGGCGCGTCAACTCTAAAAGCACTCGCGCCTGGTTTGCTTCATCGAAATAGGTGAGGACCAGGTTGCGGCAGAGGATCAAATCGAAGAGACCCTCGGGCCACTCCCGGCTGATGTCCTGTACTAGAAACATGACCTGGTTGCGCCACTCTTGCCGGATCCGGAATCGGCCTCCGGTTTCCTCAAAGGCCTGGGCGACCCACTCTGGTGGCAGCTCGCGGAGGCTGCCTTTACCGTACTCGGCAGTGCGGGCACGAGCAATCACGCCCTCGTCCACGTCCGTAGCCAGCACTTTCAGCGTGATGGCGGGAAAGGAGCTGGAGCAACCGAACATCCATGCTAAGAGCAAACCGTACGGTTCCTCACCGGAGGCGCAACCAGCGCTCCAGGCACGCATTTCGCTGCGATTCTCAGACTCAGCCAGGCCAGCCAGCACAGGCAGGACCGTCTTGCCTATGCTCTCGAAGACAGCATGATCTCGATAGAACCGCGATATCGTGATTCGGCACATGGATTGCAAGACGTCCCACTCGCTCGGATTGCGTTCAAGATGCTCCCGATAAGCCTGTAAGCCGTCCAATCCTAAGTCATGGAGCCGCCTGGCTATGCGCTTTTTCACCTGTCCGCGTACTCGGCGGAACCCCTGCCAGCGCATCCCCATCAGGGGAAGCGCCCACTGCAAAAACGCCACACATTCGTCGTCTTTCAATTCATTCCTGAGAGTCGCAGCCATTGAAATGCCGCGCACGCCAGCCGGTTTCCGTTTTTCCGCGGAGCGCCGTACCGTCCGCAGGAACGCGTCCTCAGTCGCTGGTTGCTCGCTGACCGTCACCGCGTCGATACCATCAGGCCTCTGGAGCCTTGAAACAGTCCTGGTGTCCCCGCATACTGTCGTGCAGATTGACGACCTGGATTGATTCGTTCGAACTGCCACTGATAAACTTGCAGTTGATCTAATGGAGAGGCATATTCGCTCCTCGTCGAAGGAATCATCTTCTTGCTCGACGGAGTCCGAGTATATCACCTGACGACGTCAGAGAACACCTGGGAGAATATGGACACTGTCGACGTAGTCGTTATCGGAGGGGGAGTCATCGGTTGCGCCATAGCAAGAGCGCTGCTTTCGGCCTGGCCCTCGCTATGCCTGTGCTTGATCGAAAAGGAGCAAGAGCCGGCCCGGCATCAGAGTGGGCGCAACAGCGGCGTGGTTCACGTTGGCTACAACCAGAAGCCTGGGACGCTCAAAGCGAAATTCGTGGTTGAAGGATCGCGCCGCGTTCGCGAGTATTGCAGGGAAAAAGGGGTGCCCTGCATTGAGGACGGGATTATAGTCGTTGCCCGAAACGATGCGGAGGTAGAGACGGTCCGCGAGCTTTACCGGCGGGGCACCGAAAATGGTGCGCGCGTCGATCTGATCGGCCCATCCGATATCAGCCGGCTGGAGCCGCATGTCAAAGGAAACGCCGCCCTGTACGCTCCCGAGGGAGCCAGTTTCGCCTCCCGGGGATACGTTCTGGCGCTGGCTCAGGATGCAGCTTCGCTTGGCGCCGCGTTACTCCTCGGCGAAAGCGTGATGGCGCTGGCGGAAGGCGGAAACCATGTTATCGTCACCACCGATAAACGCACCTTGCAAACGCGCCTGCTGATCAATGCCGCAGGGCTGCACGCCGATCGGTTTGCCCACATGCTGGGATGCGGCCGGGGTTACCAGATCGTGCCGTTCAAGGGTGAATACTACGAGCTTGTGCCTGATCGACGTTTCCTGGTGCGCTCTCATGTCTACCCGGCGCCGGATCTGAACTTTCCGTTTCTCGGGGTTCACTTCTCGCGCACCGTGGACGGCAAGATCATCGTGGGACCGGGAGCGCTGCTCGCCGGCGGTCGCGAGTGCTACGGCCGGTTCCAGGTCAATGCTCGCAATCTGCTCTCCATGACGAGCTTCCAGGGG
>DATNRD010000581.1:0-3854 GCA_036703665.1 Candidatus Obscuribacterales bacterium | reverse complement strand
CTCGCTGTTGCTTGTTGGTTCCGATGCTCCATAGTCTGCTGTCTGGGCCAGTGAAGCAACTGGGGCGAAAGCCAGCTGCAAAGCCATAACAAGAGCTAGCACAGAAAGACATGCCCGCCTGTCTTCCATGATGAACCCCTCCTGCTTTTTCGGCTCGCACAACCTGCTAGCAAACCTCGTCTGCGAGCGTCCACCGGAATGCCCACGACTCGTCTGATGTCCGTGCCGAACCTTGCCGTGAAGCAGGAGAGTGGTCAACACGGCAAAGCCGTGGCTAATGCCACGACCCTGAAACACCTCAGAACCGGCCCCCAAAAACAAATCGCACACCCAACCCCAGACAAACGCGTGCCCACACCCCTAATGTTGTCAAGATACATGAAGCTTACCCAACTCAACCAAAAAATCCACGCCATTTCAGATTAAAAACGTCATTCACGTGACAGAAATCGAAGACCCTAAGACTCTGTTGATCGTGGCAAACCCGAAACCGGATCAATTTCGATCTGACACTGCCACAAGCCTTATCTCGCCTAGCACATGCTACGTTAACAAATGTTACACAGACCACAAGTCCCTATGCTGGGCCTTTGCGGACATGCACTGCTCGCACTGGCGGCATCACAGCTCTAGCCGAGATCTCAACACACAACACATCCCTCAGTCTTTTTGTGGAAGAAACCACTTCTTCCACCAAGGTGTCTGAAGGTTGTCAACTGTTGCTTTCAGTTCCTCAATATCTTTCACCAGGACGTTGGCCAAGATCGTCCCTTTGTTTTTCAGGCAGCAACCGCAGAAACAGCCGAGCAATGTTCCTTGAGTCATCAGCACCTGTCCGGCGTGCGATTCTGAATAAACGATCTCGAAGTTCCTGCGCGGCAGAAACTGGACGGCGATCAAGAAGAGACTGGCCAGACAGCAGACGAGGATTACTTGCAATGTTTGATTGGGATCGAGCGCCCTTCCGTAGAACTTCTTACGATGGACTTGACAGCCAGCTCAGGATAAACTCCGCGGCGAAGGATCTCGTGTCGGCACAAGGAGATGGTTCCTTCGGTCGCGCAGCCTGCCCTCAGCGGAAGCTCTAAATGCGAAGCCAGGCTGCTGGAGCATGCGAAGGGCTCCCTCAGGCCCGCTTTCGCTCCGCTCAAGCTCCTCAAAGGATGACACTTTCCGGGTTCGATCACCTGTGCTGGCGGAAACCTTACCCAGGGGCCGTCCGCGGGGTGGTGCCTGCTCGACCATGTCAGCATGCACCGGGCGCTGCCGCGAGCCGGATTTGCTGGCAGCCAACATCTCGTCCGGGCGTTAGTGGATGCGCCGGATGACGGAGCTGTAACTGGAGCCGGCCGCCATGTGACGGAAGAACCGGCTGACTTTTTGAGATAGCACCCTCATACGAGCCAAAAGAGCTCTGGCTTGCTCCGGCTCGCCGGCGCTCAAGTTCGACGGCTCAAGGCTCTGCTGGTAAGTTGGCTTAGAGTCAGCGGACTGACGATTGTGGTCGTGCAAATCGTGTTTCTGGCACATGGCAAGCAACCTCCGGTAGCCCATTTCCATATTTCCATCGGCAATTGCAGTTGTCAAGAAAGAGTTGCTTGAGCCACAGGCATGGCTCCCCACCAGATGAGAATTGATTAAACCGCCCGCCCACCTAAATTCCTGGCCGGTCGCGTTAGCCCATTTGCCGAGGAGCTCTCGTGGCGTTGGGTGAGTAAGAGACGTTCACCGCGGCAAAGTTAGCCCCACGATATCTCGCATCCATTTACCAAAAAACCAAATCGACCGGGTTGCCTCTGCGTGCGGGGAAAGCGCAAGGCAGGAAGGGCAGTGGAAGCCACATAGCGCAGCTCGATTGGAATCGTTTCGTATCCTTCGTGCTGACGTGCACAGGCTCACTGGCGCCATCCTGACCCCCTGCAGTCGATCGCACGGAGACTTACTCGCAATTCAATCGGAACATCCGGGAAACCGGCTGCATCTGTTGGGGCCTATTACCGTACGGGGAACGCATTGCATGCTTTCTGAGCCGGCTGAACAATTGAGCGCTGTCGATAGCGCAGCTGACAAACGAATAGTTGAAAACCAGGGCGATCTAAGCAGATCCATTTTGGATGAGATGATGACGGCGCAGTCGGCCGTCAGGGTCGAGAGGCCGGCCCAGAGAGAAGATGAGCTGCTTGAACTTAGTCTCGATGAACTGTATGGATCGATATTTGATAATGGACCGCGCGCGATTATGGGGAGCCGCAAGGCTGACGAAGGGCGCCTTGCAGCCGGCGACGGGCTTGTTGCAGAGCAGGGTCGCAATCTGGCGATGAGCAGCGAGGAGTTTGATGCCGCTTCTCAGCCCCAGCATCGCGACATCATCAGTGCTGCGCCGCCGGAAGGGCAATTGGCGCCTGGAGCCGCTGGCTCCAGGTCGGGCGACAGCACTACGGAAAGGAACCAGGAACGTAATCTCTTTAAGCCGGACGAAGCTCTGGATCGCGAGTTACGGCGGGTGTCGGACCTGGCCGAAGCTAAAATCAGGAACCCCGAGGAGCTGGCGCAATTCCGGCGTGACATGGTTGCCTTTGAGATACGGGCAGCCACGCAGGGACTGAGTGACGACGAAGTGGCGCGCACGTACGGGGAGATATCACGTATCCTGGAGGCCCTCGGCGACAAGCCGATTTCCCAGGCCGATCGCATAAAGAGTGCCGAGCAGGTCATGCACCAGGCAGCCGATCCGGCATCTATAGACCAGGGCAAGCATGTCACCTGCAATGTGGCGACGATTGAAAGCCGCACATACTCGCGCGACCCGTCGGCGGCGGCGCGCCTGGTGGCTGACGTTGCAATAAACGGTTTCTTCGAAACCGCCGACGGCAAGATTGTCAAGCTCGGCGCCGAGAGTCTCAAGCCCGACCGGGAAGCCCAGAACAATCCGCCCAAAGACGGTGAGCGCAGCTTCGCAAGTCAGCTTTTCAACGTGACGGCGGTGAACATCTATATGTTGGAGACTACCGGTGGTCAGATCCGCTATGAGCAGAAGTCATCGCATCCTGTTTCGGGAGACTCAGGTGAACGGTTGCTCGACGCCTCCAAAAACCCGCCCCAGGAATTGCGTCGTTTCAACGAGAGCACAAAAGAGTGGGACGTGATTCAAACACCGATGGTTCCGCTGGATGCACTGCCGCAAATCAGCAAAGGGATTACCGGGAAGCTCGAGAAGGACCTGCTCGTCGTTCCAGGAAACTACCAGGACAATCCAAATTGGACCAAAGTGGCCAATCCTGAGGAATTCGCCAACACACTCAAGGAGCTGAAGAAGGAAGGGAAACTGCCGGTGGTGCTCCCCGTGTGGTCTAACAACGAGCCGTTTCTGACCGATGCCGGCGGTGGTGACCCACGCGGTGGACAGGGTCAGCATGTGATTACCATTACGGACTACGACGAGGCGACGGGCCGGGTGGCAATCAGCAACCAGTTTGGAGACCGTTCCGATCGCTCCTTCAGCGTGGAGGAATTGTACGCTCGCACGCAGTCAGCATACTCTCAAGAGAACGTTGACGCCTTGCGTCAGCAGGTCGAGCGAAACCGCGCGCAGGGTAAGGTCGATACCTTTGCCGAGCTGGAATGGGTGCGCGTGCAGATGGGCGCCGGCATGATCCAGGGTGAGGTTAATTATGACGACGCCTTGATCAAAGTCATGCGCGAAGCGGAACAACGCTGGCAGAGGCAGAAGCAGGAAGGCACCTACGATCCCCGCGATGAAGAGCGAGCCAGAGCCAAGTTGGAGAGCATCTCGAAAGACTGGGGCCCGATCCGGCAATTCCGGGTCCTCGGCAAGACTGGCGGTACAGGACGTT
>DATNRD010000580.1:0-4922 GCA_036703665.1 Candidatus Obscuribacterales bacterium | reverse complement strand
GCCGAGGAATAAATGGAGGGGACCCGCGAAGCGGTGGGGAGGCAGCCGTTTATGCCGCAGGCTACCTTATGGTTCTGGTCTGCACGCGATAGCGTGCGCCAGCGATTGACCCCGGAGCTAAAATCGGAGAGAGCGGCGGCGACAACAGGCTTTGTCTGTTGCTTGCCGTTGAGTTGTTCGCCGTCGCTCCGGAGAGGCGTTAGCGTAGGGAGTCAATCGCCATAAATAAATGGATTCGCGCGCACGCGCGTACATGCGCGATCTTTTTTTCTCTTTTGAGGATCTTATGAAGGACGCCGGAAACGCGCTCCTGGACAGTAGTTCCGGGTAGACAAGGGCGGGTGGACTTACGCACTTTAGCGGGTCGAATTACGCAGTTATCAAGTAGGCAGTCTAGTTTGCAGGCAATGGCCGCGCTTAAGAGCTTCGGCTGTGAGATCGGCTTCTGTAAGACGACGCGCTGTTGCTTTTGTTCGCATTTGCCATTTTTGAAAAAGCGGTATGCAAGGTGAAGCGCAAGCGGTTTGGCAATGTCTGTGCGCAAGCGCCGCAGATAGTCAAAGTCAATGAGAGTGCGGAACACACCAGCCATTACCGTGAAAAAAGTTGAGAAGCAGCTGGTAGCACGATGGGGTTAATCCCATGGCTCTGACGATGCCGGTTACATCCATGCCATCCGTGCCGATACACAGGGCTGCAACAGCAACAACAAACCAGCGCGTCACACAATGTTGCATCTAGCTGGCCAGGTGCAGGCCGAGCTGTATTGCCGGAGAGCTCCGGCAGCGCACCCGCCTTAGCGAAACCCCCAGCCCCTCCCTCCCAAGCCGCCCAAACTATTCCTGCTCTGGCTGCTGCTGCCGACCCCAAAACGAATCCTCCCCGATGCCAAGCACCGCCGATCGGCCTTAGATTAGCCCACTCTGAGCAAGGTTGCGGAATTGCTGGAGCGACCCTATCCTGGTTGACATAAAAGCATATTTGTGCAATTATGCATTTGTGAGAACGACAATAGATATTCCCGATGAGCTTTATCGCACCCTGAAGGCCCGCGCGGCACTGAAAGGAATTTCTCTGCGCGAGCTGGTGAAAGATTTGATTGAGCATGGGTTGCGCGCCAGTGGCCAGGTGGCACCGTCAAGCGCAAGACGCCGTGAGCCGCCGCCGGTAATAATCCCTCCCCAGGGCGTGCCAATCCCCGCTATCTCGCGAGCAGAACTGCACGCTATCGAAGAGTCTGACGACGAGAAGAAACATGCCCGATCTGCTTGATGCCAGCGTTTGGGTGCCGCTGTGTGCGCCGGACCACGTGCACCATGCCAGTGCCCTTCGCTATTGGCATGAAGAAGCCGCAGACGAGCTGGTCTTCTGCCGGGTAACCGCGCTTGCTCTCTTGCGCTGCCTCACGAATCCGCGCATCCTGGGAGCAGCCGTACTTGACGGCAGGGCAGCCTGGCACGCGCTCATGACCTGGCTGGCTGTCCCTCGCATCCGCCTGCTCGAAGAACCGGCAGGATTGGACGAATGGCTTGGCCGCTGGGCGGGGGAGCTTGACTTACGTGGAGCCGCGTGGACAGACGCCTATCTGGCCGCGTTCGCGGCGGCCGGTGACTGCCGCCTTGTCGCCTTCGACGCCGGTTTTCAGCGCTTTCAGGGTATCGATTTTCTTCCCTTGAGCCCGTGACATTCCTCGGTGTTGACGTGATCCCAGCCCCGCTGGTGGTTGTGCGCACGGGCTGAGCAGCCGGGTTCAGCGTCTTTCGCCTGGAGCCCTGCTCGAGCAGGCTGGAGTCGCGACCTTCTGTCCCGCGCACCGTTCCTTTACGGAGTTCCACTTATCATCAGGCACTTTCCGAATGGCGATTCTTAGGTCGTAGATCTCCCAATCGCTCGGCCTTGTCCGCAATGAACGTGCCGCGAACCTCGGCCCGCCGAAAAGCTAGCTTTGCGGGAAGAGGCGGAAGTCATTTTCGTCTTTGCCCGGGCGGATGATGACCAGGCGGCCTTCTTCGCGGCGAGGGCGCCCGGCGCGGTTCAGCTCCATGTACATGTTGGCGACGATGTCTTCAGGCACGCTGCGCTCTCGGCCGCGATTGCGCTCCAGGCATGTATCCAGAGGCACGTCCAGCAGCCAGAGTTGAACATCCTTGTAGTCGAACTTCGCTGCCCGGTCGAGGATTGGCTTGCGCTGCTTAGGGTTGAGGTTGGTGTTGTCCACGACGATGTCGAGACCTTTGGCCATCGCTTCTTCGAGGTTCTTGAAAAAGACGCCGAAAACCTGCTGCGGGTCCCCCTGCTCAGCGGCGTTTCCGTACAGCGACTCTCGGATCGAATCGGCATTGAGGCAGAGGAAGCCGCGCGCTATCAGCTTTTTGGCAAGAGTGGACTTGCCGGAGCCGGGAACGCCTACCAGTAGAATTAGCCTTTTCAACGCGGATACCCCAGGGCCCTATTTTACGACGTGCTGTCCTTGCGCGTCTTTCGCCAGTTCTGCAGCTCCTCGCGCAGCCAGAGCAGGGTGAGAACCGGCAAGGGGGCGCAAGATACGAAGTAGGCGATCACTAGGCTCGATGCCAGCTTCTCCTGCGACTCGGTACGCACGGACATCTTGGGATCCAACCAGGGAAGCGAGTAGGCCACGAGGCCTGTAGCGGCGAACCACAAGCCGAAGTAAAGCTGCATGGCGCGAGCCCAGGTTTTCATGCGCTTCCACGACCAGACCGTCTGGATTACATAGCCGAGACCGACGAGGAAAATTCCCAGCCCGAAGTGCTGAAACCGGCTCAAGGGAATGTAATGCTGAAGCGGTGTCGCTGTAAGGATCCCAGCGATGATCAGGAACAGGAAGACTATGCCCGAATCTTTGAATTGCTCTTGAAGGCCCTTCTTCATGTCTACAATCTCAGCCAGTGGCTCGTACGGTGCGGGCGCGGAGGGGCGCGCCCCTGCGGAGTGTCCTGAACGGGCGGGTGGAGGCGGCCACGGAATGCTGTGAATAGGTGTGTGCACCCCTGAATGCCCTGGTAAGGTGGATGGACCGCGCCCGTACGAAATGCCGTGGCAAGCCGACCGATTCCGCTCCTACGTCTTTGAGGCGCAGTGCGAGGGGGTTGACCTCGCCGCCAGATGTTCCTCTTTCAGTTTGTCGACTAACTCCGTTCGGCGGTCGTAAAGACGCTTGTGCTTGCGCGGAGCGTGCTTGTCTAGCGCGTACGCAGCCACGATCGGCAACCCGATCGTCGAGTCCAGGTAGCAGACAACCGTGTCGGGAAGAGCCTTCGGGTCTACCTTGCCCCAGGAGACAGCTTCGGAGGGGGTGGCGCCGGAAAGGCCTCCCGTATCAGGGCGAGCATCGGTAATCTGAACGAAATAGTCGTGTCCAGCTTCGTCAATGCCGAGAACTTCCTGTATCTGCGGCTCGGTCTGCAAGAGGAAGTTTTTAGGAGATCCTCCACCGAGAATGAACACGCCACTCTTGCCGCCGCTTCGCTTTGCCTCCAGAACAATAGCGGCCGTTTCGTTGACATCGGCGCTCACGTCGAGCTTCGGGCCCTTGCCGTTGAGCGCAAGGGCTGCCACGTTCATGCCGATGGAGCTGTCACCGGGAGAAGAGGTGTACACGGGAACGCCGTAGCGGTAGGCGGTGGCCAGCAAAGTGGAGCTCTTCAGACCTAGCGCCTTCTCGCGCTCATCGAGATACTTGCCGCACAGGTAGTGCATTTCCGCTGTGGACAAGTATTTGTCGAATTCAGGGGCGGAGAGTATCTCTCGGAAAAACTTGTCCGTGGAAAGCAAAACGTCATAGTCGAAGACGATGTCGTAGATGCGGATAACCTGCTCGTCGCGCAGCACCGTGTCGTTCCACTGGTGGTTGCCCTGGTGGAGCGTGCAGCCTATGCCGAAGTGCGTATCGTGGTAGAGATTTGCTCCCGTGCTAACGATCCAGTCCACGAAGCCGGCCTCGATGAGCGGGATGATCGCGGAGCGCGCGAGCCCAGCCGGGGTAAGCGCGCCCGTCAAGCTCAAGCCGATGGTAACGTCGTCGTTGAGCATCTTGCCAACGAAGAGCTGGCAGGCCTCCCTCAGCCGCCCGGCGTTGTAAGCCAGGAACGTGTCATCGACCAGCTGACTGACGCTCCACCCCTTTGAAATTGCCGGCGGATCAATCACCGGGCCGGACAGGAACTTCGATCTTTTGCCCATGCCTCAACCTCACAGGAACATCGGGAAACCCGTGGCGCCGGTCCGCCGCGGCCGGCTGCCGCGCGACCGGTACTAGATTGTCTCACGAGGTTGTGGCAGCCTGTCGCACCCGCGGCGCTAAAAGTTCACCATCTTTGTAAACGACCTTGCCGCGGTAGACTGTCATGACTGCCCTGCCGGTCATCGACCTGCCGCGGAATGGGCTGTTTTTGCTCCTGGAGTGACCGCCTGCGGGGTCATAGGTCCACTTGTGCTGCGGATCGAACAGGACCAGGTTCGCCTGGCTTCCAGCCACGATCGAGGGCTGAGGCAGGCCTAGCACCGCCGCAGGTCTGGTGGTAAACAATGCTACAAAGGAAAGGCGGGACATGCCTGCCTGGCTGACCAGCCTCTCCAGTGTCAGGGGAAAAGCGGTCTCCAGACCGATGACGCCAAACGGTGCCTGGTCGAACGGCTGCGATTTGTCCAGGCTGGTGTGCGGTGCGTGGTCGGTGGCGACCGCATCGATTGTGCCGTCATTGAGGGCGGCGACAAGAGCCTCCTGATCTTTTCCCGTCCGCAACGGCGGGTTCATTTTGTAAGAACTGTCGTAGGGGTGCATGTCGTCGACGGCAAGCGTCAGGTGGTGCGGGGTCGCGTCCGCAGTTACTGGCAGCCCGTCTTGCCGCGCGCGCCTTATCAGTTCCGTGGCGGCGGCAGTGGAAACGTGGGCGAAGTGC
>DATNRD010000579.1:0-6192 GCA_036703665.1 Candidatus Obscuribacterales bacterium | reverse complement strand
TGGCACAACGGACCGATGGCGCTGCCTGCGGCGGCCACGGCACCCACTAAGATGAGCGCTTTAAGGCCTGCCTCCAGCCAGATGGCAACTGCGGGCGAACCGGTCGCTGCCACCAGGTACGGCACCAGATCCAGCCCGCTCAGCGGTAAGCAAGCAAAGGGCACGAGCAGCAAGGCAACCCGCTGCCGTCCGATTCGACCACGCACCACGCCGGACAGGAGGAACGTCGCAAGAAGAACGACGAACGGCATGGCTGTAAACCCGTAGCGCGGGATCGATTCGAAAAACACGTAAAGGAGGTGGCACAAGACAACCCCGCAGGCCACCCAGCCCACCGCATCCGCGGCACGCCCGTCGCTCTCGCTCGACTGCCGTTTGGACAAAACGACTATCGCCCCCATAAGCCCTGCCACAAACAGGAGTCGGTGCCACCATACAAGCCAGGCGGCCGGAACACCGAAGAATTCTCGTCTCAAGTCGTTCCAGGGAAGCGACCAGAGTCGCTCCGGTTTTCTCAACAGGAGGTCTGTAACCGCCGCCGGCTGTGCCCGGTACAGGGCGACGGCCGTCACAAGCGGCCCGTCGGCATCGCCGAACAGGTAATCGAGCGCTGCTCCCGAGGCTCCAACTCCATCGGTCTCCGTGTCGAATCCCATCACAACATTGTGAGCAGGCAGGCGTTGCGGGGTCAGGTAAAGATGCCCGCTGGATTTCGTGAACGCAGCCCAGGGAGCCAGAACCATCGCAAACCCCAGGGCGGCGGTGACAACAAGCACGCATCTGTGACGCCAGTCACGCAGGAGCGTAAGTGCCACAAGACCGGCCCAGACACAGGCAAGTACGAGGACCGGTTTGGTCAGCATGACCAGCGCCGCCAGCGCACCGCAGGTAATGGCACCGGCAAAAAATGACGGCTTGATTCCGGGTCGCCCACCGGCCAGGACCAAATTCGAAACAACCCATGCCAGGCCGATGAGCATAACCGTCGTAACTGTCTCGCTCATGAAATAGCCCGCCCCGATAACGGCAGCCGGATAAAGCCCCCAGGCCAGCCCTCCACACACGCCCCAGCGCGGGCTGCCCGTCAGCCTGCCGGCCAACCAGCTGACCAGGGCCGCTCCGACCGCCTGGAGAAGGCACTGGAACAGTACAAAGACAACCAGGTCGCTCTGCCCCGGTACCCTTCCCAGCGCCGCAAACAGCAAGGCGCCCATAGAGGGCAGCACCGGGCCGTCCAGCATCAAATTCTGGCGCACGTCAGGCAGCAGCCTGAGGACCCCCATAACATCGCCCGCCAGCCAGCGAAGCAAGAACGAGGCGAGATCGCGGCAACTGTCTATGTAGTGGGCGGCATCCCACACGAGGTTTGCCCGGGCATCGTAAGCAACGACGTTTTGCCACAGGCAAGCCGCCAGGGTAATGAAAAAGCACAGCAAGGTTCCGGCGCCTGGACTTACGAGTCTGCTGATTTCGAGCTTACTCGCGGCAGACTCGTAAAGCTTCGGGCCTGTCGCTGCTGGGGCCACCTTGTGCCGCCCTCCCTGACATAGAGCTCCCCGTCGCCGACTCAAAAGAGCCGGTGAGCAAGAACCTAAGTCAAGCAGATGGGCGAGATCTTATCAAGAGGAGTTCATTTAGATGGAGTTGGCATCGAAAGCGCAGTCGCGCAGGCCAGGCAAGGGCAAGAGGGCCCCGCCCTGCCGGCTGAAACCTGTTCCTGCTCCCGTTCCCTACCGCGGCAACCCCGCTCAGGGCACTGCGACTTTCGCCTCTGTCCTGGCCGCGCTCAGGTCCGGATAGTAGTCCGCCACAGACGGCTTCAACGCTTCGTAGCCGCACTTGAAGTTCAGCCGCTCGTGCTCGTTCAACGGCGGAATCGAACAGTACCCGAGGAGAATCTTTTGCTGATCGGTCAACTCCCGGTAAATCGCCTCAGGAAGCCCTCTGGTCATGTCCACGCGCTGCTTCACCCACCAACACGAGAAGGTGGCGATCATCGACCAGCGCGATTGGCCGTTAGTATTGGCGTTAGCCCCGTGCCAGATGCGGCTGTCCCACATGAGCACATCGCCCGCCTTGGCCGGTATGGGCGTCACCTTGGCCAGCTGCATGTCGATGAACTGACCGGAGCGGTGCGAGCCGGGCACAACCACGGTGCAACCATTTTCGATGTCCGAGTCTTCCAGGAAGAAAGCGGCCTGCGCGGTCCATGTTCTGTCCCCGGTGGCAGGCAGAAAGGTATCCATATGCATCCCGAGCGCTTCTCCGCTCGAGCGTGCGTTGTAGTAGTTGAGAATGTAGTTCGGCGCATCCGGGGGAAGATACTTGTAAAACGGATCGTTCAGCAGTTCCTTGAGTATCTGCGTCAAACCGGGATGCACCAGCAAGTCCAGAAAGAACTTGTTCTTGAACTGCAGGTTCCAGACAAACTTGTCCCTGTTGTCCAGGTTGGCCCTGTCCGCGAAGTGGGGATGATGCGGCTCGTAGAGCGCCTCCAGCAGCTCCAGGCATTTGCCGACCTCGGCATCGGTCAGCAGACTTTCCAGGCGCGTGTAACCATAAGCCCGCAACTCTCTGAGCCTCTGGTCCATCTCCCCTGCTTGGATATCTCTCATATTCATCTCCTCGACAGGCAAAGGCCCGCCATTCCCCGCGTCCGGCATAAGCAACGAAGCCGAGCCTGTTAACCACAGGTGCCGGTAGATAATATCACCCGCCCATGCGCCAAGAAAGCAGCGCAGCCTTGGTAACGTAGTATCGCCCGTGCCATGTGGTTACAAGAAAGAAACCGCCGACCGGACTCAGCTGTATTTCAACACGATGCTCCACTACTCCATGCTTGAAAAGACCGGGTTTCGGCCTTATCATTTGCCGCTGTGCCGAGACTCTTTTCGTGCACAAGTTCCGCGTAAGGGGGGGTAATCGCATGCGGGCGCCAGGCAAATCGTGGCCTTGTCGCTGCCCCTGCAGGAACTGTCCCGAGTACAATCGGGGCGTCAGCAGCCAGGTCCCAGCACATATGGGCAGACAGGGTTCAGCCTCGCCCGCGCTGCGCCGTGATTAACTCGAGCACAAGTAGGCTATCACCACAATCAAGGAATCCAAGGCATCCCGTGAATCTGCATAGGCTCAGTCGCAAGGAATTCCTAGATCTTGCTCATCACAACGCGGACGAGCTGTTAAGCAAAATAGCTGCTCCCGATGTCCTTGTCGTCAAGGAATTTTACCCACCCGAAGAGATCCTCGAGCTGAGGCGCAGGGTGTTTGAATCCGGGCTCAAGGGCGAGCCGTCCTGGCATCCGCTCTACGACAATTGCCCGGACTATCACAGGCTCCATGACAACTACGCCGGTGCCTATGTAAAGTCAAAAATGCATGCCTTCTACTTTCATGCTTGGTACAAGCACAATGAGAGGCTGTTCCACTCATTCGACGACATCTTCGTGCTCAAGAACAAGCTGGGAGGCTACCCGAACCGGGCTTTCCTGGACAATCTCCCGTCGCAGGGCTTCGTGGCCAGGCTGACGGTACACCATTACCCGCGCGGCGGGGGCGGACAGTGCGAGCACATCGACCCCGCCGGTCCTTATGCCCGTATCCAGACGCTGGTGCAGGCCTCGACCTGGGGAATCGATTACCAGGAGGGCGGCCTCTACGCTCGCAAAGATCTCGACAGTGAAAAGTTCTTCATCGATTCGTACACGCAGCCGGGCGACTTGATCGTTCTTTCCCCCGATATTCCCCACGGTGTCGCTCCCGTCGATCCGGCCGCGCCGTATGACTGGAAGACGAATCACGGGCGCTGGATCATCATTCCTCTGATTGTCGCGTCCGATTACCCCAACCCGGACGCGGTCAAACCCAGGCAGATAACTGCCTGACCTCGACTAGAGCGGCTTGTGAGCGACGAGAAACAGAGAGCCGCCAGCCGGCCACGATAAACCACGTCTGACAAGAAAAAGCTCGAAAGACAATACTCCTTCCAAGAACGCTCCGAGAAGTCCCCTGACCTGAAGCTCCGACATCACTGTGTGCCGGTGGCAGAAGCGACGCTGACACCATCTCGATGCAATCATCAGCGGCAAAAGCAGGGAGACGAAAGACGTCGTTGCCAGAACATTAAAGCCGGCCTGCTGCACTTTCGACACGAGTTCCTGCTTTTCATACCTCCGGTAGTGGTGGCACGATACATCCGACGGGCCCCAGAGAAAGCGATGCTGCGGTACGCTGATGAACATGGTTCCACCGGGGGTGAGGGCTTTGAAAACCTGTTCGAGGACCAGCCGATCATCATCAATGTGCTCCAGGACATCGAACATGCCGATTGCATCGAATCTGCTGTCGAATCGAATGTCCCTGGCGTCGAGCTCCAGAAGCCGGGCAGTCGGCACTCGGCGGGCGGCGAAGGAAAGCCCCTCTGCAAACAGCTCACTGCCGTAAATCTCCAGCTGCGGAAATCTAGCGGCAACGGCCTGCAAAACAAACCCTGTCCCGCAGCCGATCTCCAGAAAATTTCTTGCTCCAGGAGCGAACTGCTGCAATGCCCACAGAATAAGCTTGTTGCGTGACCTGAACCAGAAGTTGGCCGGCTCGGCCTCGGCAAGCATGCTGAAATGCTTGGGGTCATATCCTCTGGCTGGCAATCTTGTCGATGTCGTCATCTGCCCCTAGCTCGGGTGCCTGACGGGACAAACTTTCGCACCCAGTCGCCGGCTCCCTGGCTCAGGGCCTCATCTACGACCGCCTGCATGTCGTAGCCGCGCTCAATTACTTCCACACCTTTGCTCGCCGTCTCGCAGATCACCGCGCAGGCGCGTCCGTAGGACATGGCATCGCGAGACTGACCGACCGACCCGGGATTGATGAGCAGCGGGCGTTTGTCCATCCTGATTAGAGCGCGGTGAGTCTGTCCGAAGGCGATCAAGTCGAAATTGAAGTGATCGAGCCCGCTCAGCAACGGGCTGTCCATGTACAGATAATGCTCGATCGGCTGCCAGGGGCTGCCGTGGAAGAACAAGCACGACAGTTCTCCCATCTGCCCGCCCCACATATGAGGTAGCCCTGCCAGCCAGGCGCGATTCTCAGGCGTGATCACACGCTCGGCATACTGCAGGCCGAAACGGACGCTCTCGGGCAGGCCGCTTTCGTTCCCCCGCAAGAGATACGCATCGTGATTGCCGAGGACGCAGAGGGGATTGTAGCCGCGCAGGAGCGCGATCGTCTCATTAACCTGGCAGTAGTAGCCAACAATGTCGCCCAGGCACACGACCCGGTCTGCTGACTCCAGCACGTCGGACAGAGCGGCAAGTGCAGCCGCATTGGCATGTAGATCGCTAATCAATGCGATGCGCATAATTCCCCGCAATGCTCCCGGCAGGGTGATACGCTCAACTGGAGGGCGGAGGCCGGCCGGAAAGCCGCCCGCTCGTCCGGGCAATCGGCCGGTGCCTGGTGCGCCTGAGTTCGAACGCACCGGCAGAGTTGAGAACTACACTGCGCAGGCATAGCCGGACTGTACATAATCGCGCGGGCAATCAAGACCGCCCGAGCTGCCCAATTTCTCAAAGGCTCGCTGGTCGACGTATATCTCGTCCCAGTAGCGCAAGGCAACGCCCCCAGCCGTGATGGCTGGCAGGTCGTAACCTGGCTCGTCCAGTACGAAGTGACGCAGGGCGGCCTCAACGTCGTTCCAACCGAAGGTCGATCTCAACGAAGTCGTTCCGGAGAAACGCACGTTCATCTCAAAGCAGACCGGCCTGCCGTTAGACACCCTGAGCTGCACGTTTAACGGGCCGAGCGGCTTGAGCGCTCTGGCGATACGACCCGCCTCGGCGCTGACCTCCGGAAAGGCACCGAGCTCGGCGCGGCACGTCGTCCCGTGCTGAAGCTGCCGGCGCATGGCGATCGTTCCCCTCAGGCGCCCGTCACGATCGGAGAAGCAGCCGACCGTGTACTCGCTCTCTTCATCGCCCAGACACTCTTGAAGAACGTAGTCGGCGTGACTGAGAGCGTACTCGAGGCCCGCGCGATTGCTCACCTTGAGGACACCTATAGCCCCGCGCCCGGAACGCGGCTTGGCAATGAGCGGGTAGCCGCATTCCGACACCAAACGCGCTACTGCCTCCCGGTCGGAGCAGTCGGCGTAGCGGGGATAGTTCAGCCCATTGGCCTCCAGCCACTGGCAGGTTTTCA
>DATNRD010000578.1:0-10643 GCA_036703665.1 Candidatus Obscuribacterales bacterium | reverse complement strand
TGGTCGGGAGGAAGTGGGTTGAGCAGCCTCCGCTGTTCGCTTTCGGGCAGATCATTCAACACACCCACCATCCGGATGTGCACCTGCGCATATTGATTCCAGGAGAGCCGGTCGTTGTACCAATCGTCGCGGACCCGCCAGAGCAGATCGGCGCACCGCTGGGCGTACTGCTCGCTGGAGATGTGCCCCGTTCCGCTCGCCATGTTCTGCTGCCTGAGCAGATCGATTTGCGTGAGGTAATCCGGGTTCTGCTGCTGGCGGCGCCTCAACTCCCGGACGATTTCCGGAGAACCCGGGGCGAGCGTTGCCAGATAGAGGTCGCTGACACTCATTTCGTTGCCTTTGGTGTGATCGGCGTCGGTGCCCCACTGGTTGTCCAGCGAGACCCTGCCTGTCCGCTCGTCGAAGTCTCTCACGGTAACCACGTGCCACCCGCCGGACCCGCCCGCGACGCCGCCGCCGGAATCTCCGAAGAACGGCTCGTTGCCGCTGTGGATTATCATCTGGGCAGGCAGGTGCCCGCCCTGGCGCAGGCGCGTGAGGGTCTGGCGCAGGTCTTGCTCGGAGTCGATTCTCTCGGCGCGGTCGTAACCGTATCCGTACGAGGCACGTTGAGCGTTGGCCAGAACAGTGTCGCCTTCTTCCTGCCCGATGATCTGACGGCTTATGTCGATGATCTGATTGTCTGTGACTCCAATGTTGTTGAGCGGAATGCCGTTGCTGTCGGTCATGGGTTGATTAGTGCGCAAATCAATGATCCTGTCACCCACGTCCGGAGGGTTGGCGCCCATCCGTTGAAAGCCTTGTTGGTAGCGGGCGAATTGTCCCGGGATCAATTCGAAAGCACCGTTGTCTGTGCGCACCCCATGCCGCTGGTATTCGATGTTCATGGCCGTCACCTGGACGATCTCGCTGGCATAGCTCCGATTGCTGTTGCCATGGCTGTGGGCGATTTCCTCTGTTTGAATCAGTGCGGTGTGCGGTACCTGGATCGTGCTACCGTCCCTGGTGACATAGCGCCCGTTCAGGTGAACATCGGCCACCATGCGCGCTACTTCCGATGGATGTCGCGTATATATGCGTGACTCCAGGCTCGCTACACCGCAGGTTCCATGCTGTCCCTGGTTGATGTCCGTCGGGTGGGCAGCCTGGTCGAGAATTTCCCCGGCCAGCCTGGCGCCTGTTGCATCCGGGTGCTGCAGCAGGCGGCCGACCTGCTCATAGGTTCGTGCCACCTCTTGCGGGCTCAGCCCTTCCCGGCGAGCACGCAGCTCGAACTGACTCATGTCACGCTGCAGGCGTGCCTGAGTCTCGTCGTCCATGTAAGTGGCATCGTGGGCTCGCTGGATTGCTTCGTAAAGCTCGCCACGCTCTCTGCCGACCTCGCCTCTTTGCTGGCGCTCGTCCCAGCGAGCTCTGTTGACGCGGAAGTCATTGGCCTCGGTGCGGTCGATCGCCGCTGAACCCGGCGGGCTTGCAATCAGGTAGCGTCCTTGAGCTGTGCGGGTGAGGTCGTAGTTGTCTTCGGGGCGCGGTCCCCAGTGGTGCTCGAAATATGCGCCGTCGCCATCAGGACGGCGGACGAAGCCAACGCCAGCCAGAGCTCCATCGCTGTTCTGTTGTTCGATTCTCTCGACGCCGTTGCTCCAGACGGTGCGGCGGATGGCAGGCACATGGTCGGGGTCGGTGACGAGCTGGCCATCGGCAGTGCGACCGGGGAGGAGAATCTGCCGCCCTTCGATGCGTTGCGGCTGGTGCCCGTTGAAGTTGACATCGAGAATCTCTTGCGCGTGCCTGGCCACCGCCTCTTCCGATGCGCCGGAACCAAGATGCTGGCGTGCAATTGACTCTATGGTCTCTCCGCTCTGGACCGTGTAGCGTTCCGGAGCAATGTCATCCTGCCAGCCTGCGCTTCGAGTAGTCACGTAGCCACCGTCCCTGGTGTGTCCGGGCAGTATCAGCACCGCGTGCGGGGTGATTCGTGACCCGGGCGTCAGGCCGTTGGCGCGCTCGATTTCTCGGACATGGTTGCGGATGTCCTGGGCTGAAGCGCCTTGCCCCAGGTGTTGACGAGCGATTTCATGCAGGGTTTGCCCAGGCTGCACCTCGTGCTGTTCAGGCTCTACGTCGAGGCTGATGACCTCTGCTCCCTGGAAATTGGGATGAGCCAGGGGCGTGACCACCTTATCGTGCCTGGAGCGCGTTCGATCTCCCTGCTGTTGATCGGAGCTGCGCCCACGCCTGGTAGTCTCCTTTCTCATATCGTCCCAGATGCCTCTGGAAAGATGTGCGGCGGTCTCGGCGGCCGACGCGCTGGTGTTGTCGCTGGCACTAAGAAGATCGTGCTGCGAATAGTCTCCGCTCATTTCAATAGCCTCACATCTGCTAGTAATGTGCGCGCGCCGGCTAGCGATCCTTCACAACGCTGGTTTCAATCGGCTTCGTGCCCGCTTGGCTGAACTACCGGGCCGCGCAGCCATTTAGGCGACCACGCAAAAAGTGTGCGCAATTGCGCGGTCTCATCCTGTAGGCTCCTGTGCAATTCCACAGGCCCATCCTACGGGTTCCTGCACAATTGCACAGTCCTGCGTTTGCGTAGACGAACACCCGCAAGACGCAACAAGAGGCGACTCTCACGCCGGTGCGCTTCACAAGTAAGCCCGGGGCCGCAGCCCCCCGAAAGGCTAGCTCACAGGCACGAGTTCTCTCGTCGTGCCGTTGTCTTCGTTCGCGTGTCGCGGAGTCAGGATGGTGAGTTAATCGTATGTTCCGTCTATGAACTAACTGGACGTTCCGCCTGCGCCTTCACCTGCCCTCGGACTCCTGCAGTTGCTTGCGGAGATTCTGCACCTCGCCGATCAACGCCGCTTTGCCAAAAGCCGCTCTCAGTCCCCAGTACAGTCTGAAATCCATGCCCGACAGGCCGGGAGTGTTATTCGTGTGGAAGTTGTAAATCGGCTCAGCTCGGATGAAGGCTTGCAGTGCAGACAAATGACCTGGCAGCCTCCGAGATACTTCGAAGTCGGCGATGATGGAGTAGCTGTCCAGCGGAATTGTGGCGTTGCGCCGGAATGGCTCGCGAAAGTTTTGATTCAACACCCACGAGGATGAAAACGCCCATAACCCTCGTTGATAGATAAGTCCTACAGTGTAGAAAGGATCTATCTCCTTCGTAGGAGCTTGGAAGAATCGGTCTCCACGCAGCTGCAACAGCGCGTTAACGTAGGTATAAAGTGTCGGCGTGACCGAATAAGAGAGAGTCAGCCCAGGCAAGAAATCAAAAAATGGCTCAGAATGGCTGGAATACAACTCCCGAAACTGTCCATCGGCTTGCAGCTCGAGTTTCGGTGTCAGCATGAAGCTATGCTGCAACCCGCCACCGATGGACTGCACCACGGTATTGAGCGTGGGATGTCGGAACAGCTGGTCGCGCAACATGAAGTAGTTGCAATAGGCTCGTGTGTTGGGGGCGAGTGCCCACCCTGCAACTATATTCGGTACCACCCGGAACCCCACGCTCTCGGCACTGGCCTGCGCAATGGCTGCATTCTGCGCTTCCAACTGGTCGACCGATAGGAATGGCTGTAAAGCAGGCGGAGGAAACTGAGCCAGTAGTTTCCTCTTCGTTGGAAACTGGAATGGGTTTGTTTCGAGACGAAACGACGTCTCGACGGACGCGTTGTAATAAAACCGAGGCGGCAGTTTCTGGTACAGCGTGAAGTTGAACCTGTCCAGGCGTGAGCTTCGCCTTGCCGCGGGCAATGTAATGACGTCGGTCGGCAGCACTGCCGAGTCCGCAATTAGTCTGGGATTTACTGACAGCCCCGCAGCATCGATCGTCGCCTGAGCTCGTGCACAAGTGCTTGGAATCACAAGCAGGGCAAGGGATACTGCCACCCCCCGCCGAGCGCGTCTTCCCCAGAGTCTCCCGCACCCGCTGATGCGCAATTAGGCCTCTCGTCCCCGATTGAAGTTGCCTAGGACAGTGTACCAGTTGTCGGACGGCTGGGAATGCGCCAAAATGGTCTTAGGCATTGGAGGCCTGGGCAAGGGGGGAGCCAAAGCGCCATGATTTTCTTTCCGACCAGCAGCAAAGGTGTTGCTATCGTCTCTCTGCTCGCAGTGCTGACCCTTGGGGCACCAGCCGGTATGGCGCAGAAAGGTGTCCCTCCAGACGCGGGCGGAGGCGGGGGAAAGCCGGGTGGAGGGGGCAAGCCGGTACCGAGGCGTATCTCCGCGCCACCAGCGCCCCGCGCTCAGCCGGTGATATCGACTCCGCCAAAGATTCAGTTCGTTCAACCGCGGGGACCGTTTCCAAACGCCCTTACAGGTCCGGATCAAACCTGGGGAATGACCGGAATTACGCTCATCGACGACTTGGGCGATCTGAACTATCGAAAGACCAGAGGACAACGCCATCATCTGCCAAAATCCAAGAGTTCCGGCCCGGAAGAATTCTCTGTTACCGGACCTCGCATTGAGGGGGGCGAGCAGACTTACAACCCGCATAAACTGACGATTCCTCCCGATGCCGTAATCATCGACACGAGCGATAACCTGACCGGCGGCAACTTGGTACCGATTGCATACCGCGAGCCCGGAGCGGAGAGGCATCCGCCGATTGTCGTCCGGGTCAGCGCAGCCCGCTCAAACCTTGTGCTATTCAACCAAAACGATCAATTGTCATACGGTGATATATCTCACGACGACAAGACGCTATTGATGGGTTCCATCGGCACAACATTCAGCTCGAGCAATAAGATCGTGTACCTGCATGCGGGGCGACTGATCGTGGACAGTGCGCACGAGCCCGTCAGGATTGCAACCAAGATGGTAGGTGTGAAGGTAGAGCCAGGATCTACGGTATTGTTCGAGTACTGGCCGTCGAAACCCATTCGAATCATGGCTCTGGCCAAGCATCACGCACCGTCTGCAAAGGTGCGAGTCGGCTTTATATCAGGGGCCCCGATCTCGCTGGAACCCGGGCAGGAGCTAATCGTGTCCGAGGGACCAATTAAGACTGCCGATCTGGAACCTGGCGATGGTGTTGAGCGCAAGGTGCTTAAAGAGACACGGCCGCCAACCGGCGGGGAAGTCATAATGCGGTCATTTTCGGTAGGGCAGTTCGCGCCCGGAGTACTTCTGTCTGCAGATCAATGGCGGGCATGCAGGGGTGCGAAGGCTAAAGCCTATGAGCGGATGGTGTCGCACATCGGTGCTCATGCATCCTTGCCGAAGCTGCAGCCGGCCCAGAGCAACCAGGGATTACATAGTGGATGGAGCGCTGATCCGGTACGGATATTTGCAAAGGATGGAACCGAGCTGATGACGGAATCGACAGGCGATCTCAGTTTGTTCTCGGGCACCATGCTTGTAAGGGCGCCGGAAGGCACCCGCGTCAAGACGGATTTAGGGGAAATCCATGTGGACGGCGCGGCGGTTCTTGCTGTGCAGAGTGCGCCTGGGGCTGTGCGCGTGGATACTTGCGATGGTCGGGACGCTGTATGGGTGCTGACGGGGCGTCATCGCATCGAACTGAATCCAGGCACCGAGCTGCTCCTGACTGATCACACTCCTACTTCCGCGGAGGCATACGCTCGCGATGGCGTAGGACGAAGGAAAGTTACCGCTACGCAACTGCCTAATGGCATCACCGTAGTCCTTTCCGACTTCTCGATTATGTCTTTGATATCGAATCAAAAACATCTAAAAGCTCTGAAAAGGCCGGACACGCCCACGGACAGCCAGCTGGTCGACCACGTTCTTTCCACCGCGGCGATTTTGAATCTAACTACGGCGACCCGTGGTGGCTTTTTCGCGCAGCCGAATGATGCGGATTAATCCGCCTGCTGCAAGGAGTTTGCACTAACCCGGACTCCGCCGGAAGGAGTGATGCGCTCGTATTGGTGTGAGGCGCGGCTACCTCTTAACCCCGTTTATTCGATCGGCCTTTGCAGGAGCCACGATCGCCCTGGAAGATGCGGCTCCGCCAGATTTGATACTGCCGGCCCTGTCGACGCCACCTGGCTTGACTATTTGCACTGGAGTGGGCCGACCGACACCGACGGCACCACCTGCGCCACCTCCACCGCCGCCGCGCGGCCCGACTGGAGAACTGATGCGGGGCATTGTCGGTCTCGGCGTTTCTACCGGGACACCCCTGTCTCGTCCGGACGGCATCACGCTGTTTACATCGAACATCTGACCGGGTCGCGGCGGCACTGTGCGCAGGTAAACATCAGTCATGTTAGTGTTCTTGGTTTTAGTCATATCTGGGTTCGGACCTTCGACAGGGGAGGACCCCGCTTCCGATGGGGGCTCCAGGGTGGTTGTCCGATACTCCACGTCAGCGCCTGTCGTCATTTCTCGCTCGACGCCACCCTTTCCCCAGGTGTTACGCCTTCTGTCGACGACCGTGGAGGGCTCAGTATCGAGAGGAACGTCCTCTTCGGTTTCAGTCAGCAGGCGCCGCCCCGTGGACAGGCCGGTGGCAGCATCTCGCGGTGATTTGACTTGCTGCTCAAATGCCGAGGGTCCTTGCTCGTCGACGGTAGCCGTTCTCTTGCCGGTGGGCAGCCCCACTTCGGTGTCTATGGGGGTTACGCGATCGAGCGAGCCGTCCCGATCGACGTCTGCTGCCCTGATGCTCCCATGCTGCCTCTTGCCGGTGGGCAGCCCCGAAGCGGCGTCTCTCGGAGTTACGCGATCGAGCGAGCCATCCCGATCGACGTCTGCTGCCCTGATGCTCCCATGTTGTCGCTTGCCGCTCGGCAGCCCTGAGGCGGCGTCTCTTGGCGCTACGAGGTCAGGCGCCCCATCCTGGTCGAGGTCCGCTGACTGGATTCGCTTGCCGGTCGGCAAGCCGGAAGCTGCATCTCTGGGGGAGACAGCCCCGTGCTGTCTCTTTCCTGTTGCCAGTCCTGACGCGTAATCTTTGGGAGTTGCTCGCTCCATTCCGGTGTTTTGGTCCGCGTCTTGGGGAAAGGCAGCCCCGTGCTGTCTCTTTCCTGTTGCCAGTCCCGACGCGTGATCTTTGGGAGTTGCTCGCTCCATTCCGGCGTTTTGGTCCACGTCTTGTGGAAAGGCAGCCCCGTGTTGCCTCTTGCCCGCAGCCATTCCTGAGGCAGAGTCCCGTGGTGCAACCTTCACAGTCGGTCCCTGGGAGTCCACGGTAAACGAGCGCTTACCGGTCGGCAAGCCGGAGGCTGCGTCTCTTGGCGCCACAAGGTCAGGCGCCCCATCCTGGTCGAGGTCCGCTGACTGGATTCGCTTGCCGGTCGGCAAGCCGGAAGCTGCATCTCTGGGGGAGGCAGCCCCGTGCTGTCTCTTTCCTGTTGCCAGTCCCGACGCGTGATCTTTGGGAGTTGCTCGCTCCATTCCGGTGTTTTGGTCCACGTCTTGTGGAAAGGCGGCCCCGTGTTGCCTCTTGCCCGCAGCCATTCCTGAGGCAGAGTCCGGTGGTGCAACCTTCACAGTCGGTCCCTGGGAGTCCACGGTAAACGAGCGCTTACCGGCCGGCAAGCCGGAGGCTGCGTCTCTTGGCGCCACCACCCATTGTTGCGCTTCGACGGTCGGTCCTTGCCCGTCGACAGTAGCCGTCCTCTTGCCGGTGGGTAACCCCGAGGCGGCATCTCTCGGCGATGCGACCTGACGCTCCACAGCTTTATTGTCGCGAGGCCCGTCCGATCCATCCATTTTTTTTGTGTTACGCGACCCGGAAGCGCCGTCTTTCGGAGGAACAACTTCACCTTTTAGAGATTCCTTGCGAATCGGATCCCACCCACGTACTGTAGTCCGGACAGAAGCCGCATCCTGGCTTCTCATTTCCCCCACAGCATTCTCGGTATTCTTTTGGCGTTCTGCAACTACGCCAGCAGGATTCGCGCGGTTGGACACTGTTTCCGGCGATTTGGGCTGTCGAGCAGATCTCTGCTCGAGCGCCGGCGCGCTGTTATCGCGACCGAGCGCGCCCTGAGTGAAAGCGAACACGAAGATTCCCAAACCCAGCACCAAAAACTTGGCGCAAAAATTAATTCTGTACATTGCCCCACCCCTCTGCGCGAAGCCAGCGCCTTTGGCAAGGCGCCCAAAAGCTACCACCTCGGGGAAATGCGCAGTAATTCCTTTAGGTAGTATTACGACTTTACACCTCAACCAAATAACTGGCAACTCTAGTAAGCAATCATTAACCGGCATGAACTAAACACACCCGGTGCCCGAACCGCCCATTGATATCGAATGTGGTGGCGCCCCGGCGTTTGCGCCCTGAGATTTATTCTCGGACTCTCTTCTTGCCGATCGTTAACGCGGCGGAAGTACTGTAACGTTGCGGGCCGCCGGCGCGCGCATGGCAGCATAGAGTTGATTGAGCGGAATTCTGCGGGATGTTGACAGGTGGTCGCGTTGCGCTCCCCAGGTGTTGTCGACGGCGACAGTGGCAGGAGGTCCCGCGCTGTAGTCGGTGACAGTCACGACATGCCATCCGCCGGAGCCTCCTGCAGCCCCGCGTCCTGAGTCTGTCCAGAAAGGTTCCTGTCGGCCGTGCACGTAAACTATCGCAGGAAATTGGCCGTCTCGCTGCATCTGGGCTAGCGTTGACGCCAGCTCCTTTTCGGAAATGATCCGACGCGGGCGGGCGACCGCGTTGCACTCGGCGTTGTGTGCCACTATAAACGGTGCTTCATTGCGGCCTGTGATTTGAGTGTTTATCTCGTGCATGGCATCGGTGCTTATCCAGGGGTGCCGCAGGGGCTGCCCGTTTGGGAGCGTCACCTCGCGGGGCGGATTCTGGGAGTAGTCCATCATCCGTTCCCCGCTGTCCGGGGGTTGCTGCCCTGGCGCCATCTGGCGTTGCTCGTATCTGAAGTTACCGTGACGCTGCCAGAATACATTTACTGCTGTCACCTGGAAAATCTGGCTGGCTTGATTTCGAGAACCGTCGCCGTCCGCGTGCAGGCTGCCGGAATCGATGTCGATCATGGACCCGTCGGCTGTTTGAAAGTGGGTGGTCGTGGAGACATCCGCGACGAGCCTGGCTGCGGCGGATGGCGTTCTTGTGTAGGTGCGAACCTCGAGCGCCGCCACGTTGCAAGTCGGGTGTCCGCCTTGATTGATCGAGGTGGGCTCGGCTGCATTGTGCAAGACTTCCTGCGCGATTCTCGTGCGTTCGTCCTGCCTGAGCGGAGAGTCCCCTTGCGCCTCCAGGATTCGCGAAATGGCATCGTATGTCCGCGCTACCTCCTCGGGAGGGATGTTCTGCCGCCGTGCCCTCTGCTCGAAGCGCTCCATGTCCTGCGTGAAGCGTTCGAGCTGCCGTGGGTCGGTGAGCCTGCCTTCAGCAAGGTCCCGCACTCGGGCGCGCTGAACCCTTATGTCCGAGGTTGTGTCCGACAGGTCTCTGGGAGCCCGGCCTGGCCGATCCGATACTAGATATCTCCCACGGTCCGAGCGTGTCAGATCGTAATTGTCTTGAGGACGAGGTCCCCAGTGATGCTCCGAGTACGTGCCATTGCCGGTCTGGGTATGTACGTACCCTGTGCCGTCATGATTCATGACCCGGTAGACGCCGTTGCGCCAGCGAGTACGCGCGTCGCCGTCTGCGTCCATAACCTGGATGCCGCCGTCGGTGGTGCTGCTCACGTCATAGTTCTGAGCACTTTCTGGTCCCCAGTGGTGCTCTGAACCGTCGCTGCGCCGCACATAGCCTGTGCCGTCTCCGCGCACCACCCTCTCCGTACCGTTTTGCCAGACTGTTCGAGTGGAGGCGCCGTCGTATCTTACAAAGCCACCGTCCGCTGTATGCCCGGGTAGCAGCAAGCGCTGGCCGGCCGTCAGCCTGGCGTTCGGCCTCAGCCCGTTGACGTGGGCTATCTCGCGGGCGTGGTTCTCCACGTCTGTCTGGCTGGCTCCCGGACCCAGGTGATCTCGCGCTATCGTAGTAAGTGTCTGTCCGGCCTGAACCACGTGCTTACCCGGCGCCACATCGCGCCTGATTAGGCTGCCGCGATAGTCGCTGCCTCCATCGTCCATTTCGATGCCATCGCGGTTGATGTATTTGGCATAGGCGGAATCCCAGGCGGCTGGCCCCGCCGCGTTTTGACTGCGACCAGTGTGACGGACACGGGGGCCGTCATTCGGGTACAGCTCGCCAGTGTTGAACTCGAGGATGCCGGACTCTCGGGCCCTCCCCAGATCGGCATTCGGCCTCAGGAATTGCGCTGTGTTCTGGGCATGGCATTGCTGCCAGAGCGTTCGGGAGAGTTCGTGCGATTCTCCCGATCTCCTTACCTCATTGGTTTCATGTTTGTCCGTGACCTCGCCCATGGTGCCTCCTGAGTGCTTGTCTCAGCGCAATAGTAGGTATGGTCGCGGCGTCTGTGAATGTGCAATTACACACAGATGCGAGCACGCTGGTAGGCGGCTTGCCGGTGCGCAGGTGTCTAATGTTGCCGCGCCGCTATCTGGCCGTCACAGGAGCGGGCGGGACGCCCGCGCCCCCAGGGGGACCGTTGCGCGTGCGGCGTGTGATGTGGGCTGCCGATTAACCCGACTGTTGCTGCGACTCTCCGCGAGCGATTGCCGTCGTTTCCGCCCGACACTGTTCAACGCCGCGTCCCTGGCTCAGGCATTCCCGGGCATGCAGA
>DATNRD010000577.1:0-3314 GCA_036703665.1 Candidatus Obscuribacterales bacterium | reverse complement strand
GCACAACGGCAGCGAGCCGGAAGCGCAGGCAGCGGGGGCCTGAGATGACCGATGGAAGACGTACCGGGCACTGAGATCCTCGACTTCACACCGCCGGGACCGCTGCCCGAGGCTGTTCCACCGGCGGGCGAGGCGGCGCCGGGCGCGCAGGTCGGCGGTATCGACATACTCGTTCAGATGGCGGCCAGGGGCGAAATCGATCCCAAGAACATCGACATAATCGACGTGACGGACCGCTTCTTGAGAGCAATTGCGGCAGCGCCCAAGGATAACCTCAGGCAGAGCGGGAAGATCCTCTTTCATGCCTCGGTGCTGCTGCGCATGAAGGCCGAGGCGCTGCTCAATTTCAGCGTTGACGACGGCGACGATTTCGTGGATTTCGATGAGGACGGCAGTCCGATAATCTATGATTCGCGCCACGAGCCGATTGCCCGCCAGATCACTTTGCAGGATCTCGAGCGGGCGCTTGTCCGCCGCTCCCACCACCGGCAGCTCCGCCAGCGGCGCGTCACTCTCGAGCAGCTGATCGAGGCCCTCAGGGAAGCGGAGCGACTGGACGGGGCCTCTGTCCGGCGCAAGGTCCAGCCTCGCATCGACCTGGAAGGGGCGCCTGTAGTCAACGATGTCGAGGACATTCTGGAGCTGGCGCACGAGGAAGACATAGATCTGGTCATACAGCGCGTCGAGCAGGTAATAGCCTCGTCCTTGAGCGGCGGTGACATGATCTCGCTTATCGAGCTGATCAGGTTCCTGGGCGAGCGCGGCGATTGGGTGGACGCTTTCCTGGCCATTCTCTTTCTGTCCAATGCGGGTAAAATAACGCTCGAACAGGAGGAATTCTACGGACCACTGTATCTGGTTAGAGCCGATGCCGTGCCACCGCCGGCAGGGAACGGACAAGGGTCCTGATCGTCTGCGTGGGTTCCGGAGGTTGCAGATAACATGAGCCTTAAGGCGAAAATCGAGGCAGTGTTGTTTCTGACCGATAAACCGATCAGGGCGCAGGCGATTGCGCGCATTGTCGACGCGGATGTGCAGCTTGTCCGGCAGAATCTAATCGAGCTCATTCACGATTACGAGACGCGCGGCGGCGGGCTGGAGATTGCGCAGGACAATGGTTACATAATCCAGGTAAAGGACGAGTACGCGCAAATTATCGAAGAGTTTCTGCCCGTGGAGATGTCGGCCGCGCTGGTAAGAACGCTGTCCGCGATTGCCATCAAGCAGCCCGTGGCCCAGTCAGAAATCGTCAAAATACGCGGCGCCGGCGCTTACGATCACATTCGCGAGCTGCTCGCCCGCGAACTCATCGCCAGAAAGGAAGAAGGGGGGCGGTCCCCGATTCTTACCACGACCAAAAAATTCCAGGAGTACTTCCGACTGACGCGCGATGCCAAATCGCTGCGCCAGCACCTGCGGAAGCAGGAGCAGACAGGGCAGCTGCAGATCGAGTCTCCGGCGGGATCGGCAGAGACCGGTGAGGGGCACGAGCAGGCCGAGGGCGTCGCGGTGCCGCCGGATGAGGTGCTCGATAAGCTGCTGGATTCGGTACTCGACACAACCGAGGGGGACCGACCGTCTGGCGAAGATCCGACCGAGGATGCCGTGAGCGATCCGCCTTCCCGTCAGTCTTTCGATCCCAGGGACGGCGAGCACGACAACCCGGCTCTGGGCATGGAGACGCAGGCCTCCGACACCATCAGTGAACCGCTGCCGTAATGGCCGAGCCGCAAGCAAGAGTCAGGTTATCAGCCGTCCTCGTTGCCGCAGGCACCGGCTCGCGGTTTGCGGACGCCGAGCGAAAGCGTGCCAAACAGTTTGTCGATCTGTGTGGCCGCCCGATGTATCTATGGCCGCTCAGGGCCCTGGTCGAGCATGGTGCTGTCGAGCAAGTCGTGCTTGCGACATTGCCGGATATGGTACCGGTGGTCGAGGCAGAGTTGCAGGCTGGGGCGTTGGCAATGCGGGTAAGAGTAATCGCCGGCGGTGCCACCAGGCAGGAATCCGTCTGGCTCGGATTGAGGAGCCTGGCTGAAGAGCCCGCCGCGCCCGAGTTCGTTCTCATTCACGATGCCGCGCGCCCGTTACTGACACCGGAGATCATCGACAGGACCGTGGATGTGGTTGCAAAGTATGGTGCCTGCACGACGTGCGTTCCGGTTGCCGATACTATCAAGCGGGTCCACGACGGGTTTGTCCTGGAAACCGTAAGCAGGGAGAACCTCGTGCTCGTGCAGACTCCGCAGGCCGCGCGCCTTGCATGGCTCCTCGAGGCGCACCAGCTGGCGAAAGACAAGCGACTGGAAGCCACCGACGACGCCGCCGTTCTGGAGTCGGCGGGCTATCCGGTGGCCGTGGTGACCGGTGCATTGCACAATCTCAAGGTCACGAGACCGGAGGACATGATTGTAGCCGAGGCCCTGTGCACCGCGCTGCTTGTGCCCTGAATCGGTGACCATTTGCGCCCGCGGATAATGTATGCTAGCCTCTGGCCACCATGGCTGCCATCAGGAGTGGTGCCTTGAACAGATTGGTTGTTCTATCGCAGGTCCGGTGCTTGTCATTTGGGCCAAAGTCACTAGAATGTGGGGTAGTCCGTGAATCTCTTCGGACGGCATAAAGAGAATATGACTCAAGAGAAAAGCGATCACAATTCAGACAAGCCGGGCGCTGCCGGACGCGCGCCAAAGAAAGAGGTAGATCTTTTCCCGGCCTTGCTCGAACGCAAGCCGGCATCCGCTCTGCCTCTGGCGCCGGTGCGCCAGGCGGGAGCCTCGCATGCCGGACCGCAAATCTCGCTGTTTGCTCCGACTACTTTCGACGAGGCACTAGATATAGTGGAATGCCTGCGAAGCAGGGCTGCCACCACCATATGCCTGGAGAAGATGCGCAAGGTCGATGCCAGCCGCCTGGTTGATTTCGTTGCCGGGGCCTCTGCCGCCATAGATGGTGACTTCCACAAGCTGAGCGACCAGGTCTACCTGTTCTGCCCGAGCAATATGCGCATAGTGGCACCGGGGAAAGAAAAGGCGCCGGTTAAGCCGGCCGGTGGCGGGCCGCTTGACTTTCTTTATCCGGACCGCTCCGGCGCCGACAAGAGCCCCTACGGCGGCACCTGGCTCAAGAGTTAGCAACCGGCATCAACCTTAAGTCTTGGAGTTGTCGGGAGGACCGAGCGCTGGTTTTCGGGCCGACCCCTCAAGGAATCTTAATGATTTTTCATCTGTTCTTTGGGTGGCACTTTTCCGTTTCGCTCTTCAAGTTTTTTAACAGCCCGCCGGGCAGGCCGCTGTTATGATGTCTTTACCAGGCAC
>DATNRD010000576.1:0-3303 GCA_036703665.1 Candidatus Obscuribacterales bacterium | reverse complement strand
CGCAGGTAATAGGGTGAATTCAGGTTCGGTTCGACGCTGCCGGTAAACCACATCCAGGTCGCCGCGGCTACCGCCAGACCGACCGACACCGACCTCAGTACGGCTGGCCGAACAAGGGTCGTGTAGAGCAAGAATGCATTGGCAACGAATACGAACAGGGCCACCGCGTGAAGCGCGATTTTGTGCTTTTCCCACAGGAGCCTGGCGCCATCAAGCTTCTGCGCCAGGCACTCGCAGCCGGGATTTGACGCGTACCAGGCGCCGATTGCCGAGACGAAGCCGACGCCAACTACAGATACAACGGCACACACAAGTGCCACCCATAAACCCTGTGCAAATCGTGTCAGTGTTCGAACAATGGCCATGTCCCCAGAATCCGCTTTGCTTCTCGGACCATCTCCTGTCACCCGGGATACCCAGCCGGTGTGGTTCCGTGTAGAACCCGGAGCAGGTCCTTTCCACCATTGAATCAGGTTGGCCGTCAGCCTGACAGCCCTGCATGGGCGGCCGGCATGAAAGTATCGAGGAGCCCGCGGTTGCCTTGCCGGCATGCGAGACGAGCAGAGGGCTCGGACTATTCCCGGCACTTTCCCGGCATTTCGCAGGGTCCCGGCGCCGACGACGGTGACAAAGCGCACGAGAGCCGCTTGTCGAGCAGTTTTCGGTAGTGGCGGTACCAGTCACTCTGGAAGGTCTCGTCAGGATCGTACGTCTGTTTCAGCTTGACGAACTCGGGAAACTGCGGATAGCAGGCCAGCAGCTGTGCTAGCGTTGCAAACTTGTGATAGGTGAGGTAATAGCTTCCCTTAAGAGCGATGGCCAGGTCGATCAACCGCCTGAAGACCCTGGCGGAGTGCTCAATACCCTGGTGCGTGTGCTCTGTGTGCAAATTGAATATCACGCAAGCGTACGAATCCCTGGCCCACGCCAGAAAACTCTCGCAATCCTTTTCGATCAGTCGGACAGTGCCGTATATCACGTTTACGGAATCGTTCTTGAAATCGTCGCGGACGGCCTCTAGAAAGCCTGCCAGCGAGGACCGCGGCACGTAGATCTCCGTGATCACTTCACTGCCTGGCGGACCCGAACTTGCAGCGCCCGGGGCCAGGGCTCGGTGGTAATCGTCCAGGTACATGCTCAACTGGTGTGTGTCCGACCAGTAGATCTGACCAGATGTGGCCAGGTAGTGGCGCCTGTATTCGGCAAACGCTTCCGACTTGCTGTGGTGTGCCAGGTACACCAGGCGCTGCCAGTCGGCCAGCGACAGCTTGCGTTGCGCATCCGGTACTGGTGTTTCAGGGTCTACCGGCTGGTAGGTGGAGAGGACGCCCCGCCGGAGGAAATCATCGGAGCCGTTGTCTATGGCAAATTGAAAGTCCCCGTACAATGCTCCGCCGGCGATGGCGGAGTCAAAGGCGGCCATGAGGTCGGCGGAACGCACCACTTCGACGATTCGCCGTAGTTTTCTCCTGGGTGTAAGGTGCAGCTCCACGGAAGCGATGACGCCGAACAGGCCGTAACCTCCCACCGCCAGGCTGAACAATTCGCTGTTTTGCCGGCGGCTTACCCGTCTGGGCTGTCCGTCTGCGCCGACAAGAACGAAGGATTCTACATCGGCGATTATGGGGCGCATCTTGAGCCCGCGACCATGAACATTGGCCGACAGAGCCCCGCCCAGGGTAAGCGAGTCGGCGCCTGTCTGTTTTTGAACGATGCCCCACTGGTGCACGTCCTGCTGCTGGCTCGATACGAGGAAGTCTATGAGCTTCGGCCACTTGATCCCAGCTTCCACCTCGATCGTGCCTGCCTCTTTGTTGAAGCTAAGGACACGGTTGTGCCCCGTCATATCGAGCAGGAGAGCTTGAGTGCCGAACTGCTGAGCGCCCATGGCGTGCCGGCCGCCTGCTATGCAAATCGTTCTGCCCTGGCTGCGCGCCCTTTGGACAGCCTGCCGCAGTGACTCCAGGGAGCGGACGGCGACGATTTCCTCTACGGTTGTCGGGTTGAGTCTGGAGTGGATGTCGTTGACCACATTGCCGGGGAGCGACTCCGACCTTCCGACATCAGCTAGGACGTCGAGCCGGGGGGCCTGGGCGGATTCCATGGGAGCCTCCTTTGGCGCAGCTGGTCAGCCTTTGAGCACGAGATCGACCCGGTTGTTCTTGCCCGTCCGGACGTCGATCTCGCCGGAGGAGGCCCTCAGGGGATAGGACTGGGTTTGCAGAAGCACCGGCAATTTCGTTGCCTCCTGGTAGACCGCGCCCGGTACCTCAGCCATGACTCTGACTTTGTAGCGTCCGGCTGGCAGATGGATGGTGTAGCGGCCGTCGGCGTAGCCGCCAGGGTACGTGCCTTCGACCTGACGGAGATCGAAGAATAAGAACATCGGAAGAACCGGCACAGCCTCGACCGTGATGCGTCTGGCCGGAACCACCCTGCCGTTTGCGTCGGTCACGGAGCCTGTTATCGTGCAGTTTCGCTCCAGCCTGAGGGCAACTCTTGCAGGCTGCCCGGGGCTTAAGTTTACCTCGGCCTGGTCGCGCGAATGATTGGGGTTGATTGCCACGACAGTGGTCTTGCCCGGACGGCACTGCCGGTCCACTAATACCCCGTCGCTGTTGGTGTAGCCGGACAGACGCCAGCGGGGCGTGTTGTTGATTGTCTCCACGATATTGATTGGTACTCCCGGCAGAGGCCTGCCGGACGTGGTCTCCAGCACGCGAATGCTGACCTGGCACTGCGGCACCAGCTCCAGCTCAACGCGCGCCTGCCTGTCCGGCAGCAGCGTGACTGTCTTGACGGCCTCACGATAGCCGCCGGCGGCGGCGCTGACGGTCACCGGCCCTGGTGGCAGCTGTCCGATGACAAACGTTCCGCCCGCCTGGCCCGCACCGCATGTCTTCACCTGCCGTGTAATCGACCAGTTAATCGAGACCACCTCGACGACGGACTCCCCGGTCAGCGGCCGGCCTCCTGGCAAGGTCACCCTGCCGGTAATCTCGCTCAGAAACAGCTGAAAGTCGACGCCTGCAGAGCCGCTCCTGATGGACTCCCGCCGGGCAAGCTCCTTATCCATGGAGCGCACGGCTACTGTATAGGGCCCGGCCTGTGGCACTGCCAGCTGGTAGTAACCTGCTTCGTTGCTGAACGTACTGTGGACCGCCTTTCCCTGGCGATCAAGCGCTTGCACGCTTATGTGGCCGGCCGGGCGTCCTTTTGCGTCGAGCACTTGGCCTGCAATCAGCTGTTGGTCCTGGCTCATGGCTGGCGGGGAGATCATGGGAAGAATCACAAGCGCGAATT
>DATNRD010000575.1:0-6277 GCA_036703665.1 Candidatus Obscuribacterales bacterium | reverse complement strand
ACACGGCCGCGGTCATTGATGCGGACGGCACCTACCTGGGCAAGTACCGCAAGACGCATATCCCGCAGGTCAACCCCGGTTTCTGGGAGAAGTTCTACTTCCGGCCTGGCAACCTCGGATACCCTGTTTTCCAGACGAGGTACGCCAAGGTCGGGGTCTATATCTGCTACGACCGGCACTTCCCCGAGGGTGCGCGAGCGCTCGGACTCAACGGTGCTGAGATCGTGTTCAATCCGTCGGCCACGGTGGCAGGGCTTTCGGAATACCTCTGGCGGCTGGAGCAGCCCGCGCACGCTGCCGCCAACGGCTACTTCATCGGCGCCATCAACCGCGTCGGCGTGGAGAGCCCGTGGAGCATAGGAGAGTTCTATGGCTCCAGCTACTTCTGCGACCCGCGCGGCAAAATCGTCGCTCAAGCCAGCCGCGACAAGGAAGAGCTCCTGGTGGCCGACCTCGACCTCGATGAGATCAAGGAAGTTCGCCATGTCTGGCAGTTCTTCCGCGATCGCCGGCCGGAAACATACGACGCCCTAGTGAAACTATAAATCGGGGTTTACCCAGATGGCTGAACATTACAAACCGGTCAAGTACAAGCCCTGGGAGCTGACTCTCGAGGAGCGCTTCCAGGAATACTATCCGCCGCTCAGCGAACGGGAAGCGGTCAATGAAGCCAACCGGTGCCTGTATTGCTACGATGCACCGTGCATGGTGGCGTGCCCCACGCACATCGACATCCCCACCTTCATAAAGAAGATCGCCACCGGTAACGTCAAGGGTTCGGCGCGCACGATCCTCGAGTCCAACCTGCTGGGAGCCACCTGCTCGCGGGTCTGCCCTGTAGAGGAGTTGTGCGAGGGTGCCTGCGTTCTCGGTGCCGATCACAAGCCTATTGCCATCGGCCGCTTGCAGCGGTATGCCATGGATTACGCCGCCGAGCGCAACATCAAGTTCTTCAACAAGGGAGAATCCAACGGCTTCAAGGTGGCGGTGGTCGGTGCCGGCCCGGCCGGGTTGTCCTGTGCCGGCGAGCTGGCGAAACTGGGTTTCGACGTCACCTGCTTCGAGAAGAAGGAATGGGCCGGCGGGCTCGACACCTACGGCATCGTTGTGTTCCGCGAGCCGGTAGAAGTCAGCCTGGCTGAGGTCAAGTTGGTCGAGGAGCTGGGCGTCAAGATCAAAACCAACGTCACCGTAGGGAAGGACGTGACCTTCGAAGAACTGCTGTCGGGGTACGATGCCGTGTTCATTGGTGTCGGGCTGGGCGCGGTCCCGAATATGAAGATCCCCGGGGAAGATCTCGATGGTGTCCACGACGGGCTGGAGTTCATCGAAGAAACCAAGACGAAGAACCTGCGTGACATCCAGTGCGGGCAGCGGGTTGCCGTCATCGGTGCCGGCAACACCGCTATCGACTGCGCCACCATCGCACGCCGTCTGGGAGCCGAGAGGGTGATGATCGTCTACAGGCGATCGGAAGCAGAGATGCCCTGCTACCACTTCGAATACGAGTTCGCGCTCAAGGAAGGCGTAAGCTTCATGTTCCTGACCTTGCCCGTGGAAGTAGTGGGCAACGGCAAGGTGGAGGGGCTCAAGTGCGTCCGCATGGATCTCGGAGAGCCCGACGCTTCAGGGCGCCGTGTGCCGGTCGCCATCCCCGACTCGGAATTCATCCTCCACTGCGACACCGTCATCAAGGCAATCGGGCAGGTAAAGCATACAGAGATCCTGAAGAAGCTGTCGGAGCTGGGGGTGAAGACAGACCAGAAAGGGTACATTCTCGTCGATGACCAGACCCGGCGCACGGACAACCCCAAGATCTTTGCCGGTGGGGACTGCATCCGCAATAAAGGGGAAGCCTCCACCGTCATGGCGGTGCAGGATGGCAAGCTCGCAGCCAGGGCTATCTACGAGCAGCTCGTCGGCAAGGCGGCGGCCAAGGGTCGTGCATCGGCAGTCAGCTAGAGGTTCACAAACAAAATGGCCAATCTCGAAATAGACTTTTGTGGTGTCAAGTCGCCGAATCCGTTCTGGCTGGCCTCGGCACCGCCGACCAACTCCGCCTATCAGGTGCAGAAGGCCTTCGAGCAAGGGTGGGGCGGTGCCGTCTGGAAAACCATCGGCGCGCCGGTGCTCAACGTCTGCAATCGCTACGGCACGATAGATTATCGGGGAACGAAGATCATCGGGCTCAACAATGTCGAGCTGATAAGCGACAGGTCGCTCGATGTAAATCTCAAGGAAATTGCCGAGGTCAAGCGCAATTTCCCTAATCATGCGCTCTGGGTTTCCGTCATGGTCGAATCGACCAAAGAAGCCTGGCAAGACATCGTCAAGCGGGTCGAGGAAACCGGTGCCGACGGATTCGAACTCAACTTCGGCTGCCCGCACGGCATGTCCGAGCGCGGCATGGGCTCGGCCATGGGGCAGGTGCCGGAGTATACCTGCATGGTTACCGAATGGGTGATGGAGGTTGCCACCAGGCCGGTGATCGTCAAGCTGACGCCCAATGTCACCGACATCGTCTACCCGGCTCGTGCCGCGATCAATGGCGGCGCCTCGGCCATTTCGCTCATCAACACGATCAACAGCATCATCGGTGTCGATCTCGACACATTCGAGATCAAGCCCAATGTCGGCGGCAAAGGCGGGCATGGCGGCTATGCCGGCCCTGCCGTGAAACCCGTGGCACTGCACCTTTTGAGCGCCGTTGCCAGCGATCCCGAGGTGCAGAAGTCACGTATCCCTATATCGGGGATGGGCGGCATCGAAACCTGGCAGGACGCACTCGAGTTCATCCTGCTTGGCGCGACTTCCGTGCAGGTGTGCACCGCCGTGATGCACTGGGGCTTCCGCATCGTTGAGGACATGATCGACGGTCTTTCCAACTGGATGGACGAGAAAGGCTTCCGCTCGATTAACGAGATTGTTGGCAAGTCGGTGCCGCGCATCTCTTCCTTCGGCGATTTCGATCTGGGTTTTCAGACGGTGGCGAGGATCGATCACAGCAAGTGCATTCAGTGCAATCTCTGCTACATCGCCTGCAATGATGCTGCTCATCAGTGTATTGATCTGAAGGATCTCAAGCTCAATGGTGAGGTCAATGAGCGGCTCTGGCCGGTGGTGCGGGAGGAGGACTGCGTGGGTTGCGATTTGTGTTCGCGAGTCTGCCCGGTCGACGATTGTATCACCATGGTCGAAATCGAAACCGGCCGCCCGCACATCACCTGGAACGAGCTGGTCAAACAAAAACCGGAAGTCCTCGAGTGGGACAAGATGGAAGAGTACCGCAAGCAAGCCAACATTCACATTCATTGATTGGGCAGCCGCGATCTCATGTACGGGAGGTTCAGTCGGGAGCTGGCATTCTGTCAGGCTGCCTCGATGTCTGCGCCCAGCATGTACGATTGCTGCACGTGCTTGCAGTTGGTGATGAGCGAAGATTTGAAAGCACGGGACAGTAGTTGTGCCTGATTCCAGCTTTCAGTCTTGACCTCGCGCTCGAGATCTGTAGCCAGCAAGAGTAAGTGATTGAACGGAATGATGCCACACAGGCCCTTCAGCTCCCTGGCTCGCTGTAGAAGAAAGCGGCGGTCTCGCCTGGTCAGCTCGGACTCGAATTCCTGATGCAGGCGTGCAGCCTCCGCCAGGCAAAAGTGCTCTATTCTTGCCAGTTGCTCCCAGCGTCCGGGCGAGTCGCATGTTGGCATCGCACTGTCTTTCTCCAAAGCAGCTTCGGGTGATGGTCTTTTGGCGTCCGACTCGCTGCTCGCGGGATCACTAGACGGGTCGAGGTCGGCGTTGAGCGTTGTCAGCAGGAGATGAGCCAGATTCCTGACGAGACGGGCCTGGTCGTGTTGCTTGTCCGAAAGCTTGCTGTCCGCCAGGCGAGAGCTCAGAGAGATTATGGTCTCCAGTGGAACGGTGATGCTCTCGCGAGCATCCATAACCGCGTTGCAGTCCGAGCCGGAAGCCTGAGCTGAGGCGTGGCCATTGTTGAGGAGCATGGCCGTCAGTATATTAAGTTCCGCATATGCAACTGTCAGATCGCGTTCTCGTCTTTCTATGTTTTGCTCCAGGTGTGCCACCAGATCGTCTTTGGCCCGCAGCATGGAAGAATCCCTTACCACTGCGGTGTAGCCCTCGATGCTTCCGTCACCCCGCTTGAGGCACCGGAATGATACGTCCGCCCAGATGGAAGAGCCGTCTGTGTGAAAGAGCTCACATTGATGGTTTGACCTGCCGTACGATGAGGCATTAGCCAGATCCACCGAGGGGTGACCTGTGCTGATTGCCTCGGGGGAATACAAGCAGGAGATTGGGCGCCCGACGACCTCATTGCCAAGATACTCGGTAAGGCTACCGGCACCGCGAGCGGATGTGATCAGTCCTTCCCGGCTGACTTCCACGATTGCCGAGTCTTCGGAGACAAGTAGGCTGAGAACCTCCTCGGCTCTACGGAGCGAGTCCTCAACCGCCCTTTGCGCCGACACGTCCATGACAACCGATGAGATCAGTGACGCCTCCCCATTTTCGTCATTCTCTGTGCGCGAGGTCAAGAGGGCTTTCATCACCGTGCCGTCCTTGCGCAGCATGTCGAACTCCACTCCGCTTATCCAGTCTAGCCGAGCCAGCAATGGATACTGGCGCTGGAAGGACTGGATGCTCTCACGCGTCATGATGCTGGAGATGTTTCCGGCTCCCACTAACTCCGCGCGAGAGAAACCCAGCCAATCAAGCTGTGTATCATTCATGGAAACGATTGTTCCTTCCCTGTCCACCATCTGGAAACCGCAAGGCGTATGGTTGTACAGATCGGCGATGCTCTGAGCGCACGACAGGATTCTCTGTTCTGATTGTGCTTGTTCGGACGAGTCGCTGCGCAGGGCGTTCTCGTGCCAGCGTGCAAGCAGCCACAACACGACGGTGACAGCCGTGGCCGGGACCAAGTAAAGGAACGCGGGACTTTCGACGCCGAGCTGCGCTGTAGCACCGATGAGGAGGGACAGGACCACCGGTGCGCACAGGGCTGCACCTGCAAAGCAGCGGGAGCGCGCTAATGGCTCCATACGCTTCCTGCTGCCGTCAGCTCCGGAGGTCAATTGAGTCAGCAGCGAGGTCCACTCCGTCGTCACATGTTTCGAGTAGTTCATGAGCAGGTTCTCCTGTCGCTGAGGTACGCGCGTCACCGGATGAGTTGAATCGGCCCGGGTACGAAGCTGTCCAGTGCCGCGTCGTTGAAGGCATTACCGGTATTGCCTACAGGCCCGCTCATGCCGTTGACCTGCGGCGCTACGAGCCGCCCCGTTATCGCCTCGACAATCCCTCGCCCTTGCCCGAAGGTGACGCCAGTCACCTGGAATCCGATGAAGCCGACGACAGGGCGACTCTGGTTGAAGGCCGGATCTCCCGTTATCACCGGCAATACAAGAACGCGGTCTGGTTCAGTGAGAGCGGAGAGCAGGGGATCTTTGGCCAGCTCTTTTTGCCCGACGACCCCGTTGTTCAGGTTGACCTCATCACCGATGCCCACTGCCGGGATAAAGCCAGGTATTTCGGGGCTCAATCCGAGCGCCTGCGAGATGGCTGACTTTATGTAATTGGCATTGGCAGAAGATTCGGTAAACGATGTAAAAGCAGCGTTCTTTACCTGCTGAGAGTTTATATAGAATGTTACCGTATCTCCGAGCCGGCGCTGGTACAGCGGGATGCCATCTACGCCGTTATCGCGCGGGACCGTGGTCAGACTGGGCACCAGCGGAAAGCCCTGACCGGAGAACAATTGAAACAACTGACCGGACGTCCCGGCCACTGATGTCGCGGATACAACATCTGTGAACCGGCCAAACAGCGGTGCGATCAGGTGGCGAATCGGCATCGATGCAGCTACTTCGACAGCTCCCGGGGTCAGTGGCGTGGGCGGTGTTACCCGTACGTTTACGCGGGTTCCGGACACACCTTCGACGACGGCATGTCCATCTGCCTTGTTCATCGCCGTTACCGCTCGCGCATTGGCTTCGCAACTTTCCAGATCGGCCCAGAGATCGTGAGCGCCCGCCAGGGCACCAGCATCGGTGCTGTTCTGCAATTCATTTTGAACAGCCAGAATGTGAGCAAATTCCACAGCCAGCGCGGATATGAGGACAGCGATGAGCACGGCACCGGCGAGCATCAAGGCGCCCAGCGAACCGCGCGTGCTCCTGGTGCGGCCTCCGTTTCTCATTGAACTTGACATGACAATCATCTCCTTGGGGAATAGGTTTATTCGAGCCTGTATGTT
>DATNRD010000574.1:0-7904 GCA_036703665.1 Candidatus Obscuribacterales bacterium | reverse complement strand
GGTACCGTGCCGCACGGCGTCTTGAGTTCGCCGGTAACCTTGGCAAGGGCCGGCATCTTGTCTTGAATTGTGGCGACGAACCTGTCTACTTCCCCGAAATAGCTCCAGACGCCGGTGAAGCTGTATCGCGGGTCGCGTTCGGTCCGGGGGGCCTGACCGTGGAACAGCCAGGACGATAAGTCGGGTGGACCTTCTACCTGGCGCAGCCCCTTGGTTCTGCCCAGATCTCCGCCCCATCCAGCCGTATCTGTGGGCAGAATGAGCGGACTCTGGAATACCGGTGTCTGAAACACCTCGTTCGACTGGCTCTGGAGCTGCGCTACGCTGCCGGCAAGTCCCTCGGCATGACCGGCTGCGTGGTCGGCCTTAGCCGGTAGCATCGTCGCACAGCAAACTGCCAGAGCCAGGACCGTTATAAGCGAACGTTTCTGCCTGCCTGGCCAAGTCTTCAAAACCATAACAACCACCCACTTGAAGATCCCGAAACTTCTTTCCCAACATATCATGCATCCTAAACGGGCGCCCGTTGCTGGATAAAGGTATCCGAAAGTTATCAGCCGGTGGCTGCCGCCGACCTCACGCAGCCACTGTCAACCACCCTCGGGCACAACGGCCGGGCGGATCCAGTATCATGTTGGAACTTTCCTTGGCCTTATCGCCCCCTGCTTATGGCTTCCAGCCAGGAGCGATTGTTCGATCGACCGGGAAACAGACCTCCAGGCAGCCTGCCAGGTGCCCAGCATGCCCGCCACGCCAGAATCCGCCGACCCACCCTCCCGGTTCGCCATATCCAGCGGCCGCGTAGTCACGCCCGACGGCATCCGCGCCGCGGCCGTGCTGGTCGAGGACGGCGTCATCACGGCCGTGACGGACCGCGGCGCTCTTCCGTCCGGCGTCGCTGTCGAAGATGTCGGTGACCTGGTCGTCATGCCCGGGCTGGTCGACAGCCATGTCCACGTGAACGAGCCGGGAAGAACCGAATGGGAAGGCTTCGAGACAGCCACCCGGGCTGCCGCCGCCGGCGGTATCACAGCACTCGCCGACATGCCGCTCAACTGCATTCCGGTGACCACCACGCTGGATGCTTTCAAGACTAAGCTCGATGCCGTCGAGGGCCGCTTGTGGATCGATTGCGCCTTCTACGGCGGCGTTGTTCCCGACAACAGTGCGTCGCTGGAGCCGATGATTGATGCCGGTGTGGTCGGGTTCAAGTGTTTTCTGGTCCACTCGGGCATCGATGATTTTCCAAACGTAACAGAGTCTGACCTGCGTAAGGCCATGCCTGTGCTGGCCAGGCGCGGCGTGCCGCTGCTGGTTCATGCGGAACTGCAGAACGGCGCGGATAACTCGGGTGACGCCCGCTGTTACTCCACGTACCTCGCCTCTCGTCCGGGGCGTTGGGAGGAGAACGCCATAAGGCTCATGGTGGGGCTGTGTCGGGAGTACGGCTGCCGCGTGCATATCGTGCACTTGTCCGCCGCCAGCGCCCTTGGTGAAATCGAGCAGGCCCGGCGCGCGGGACTGCCGTTCACCGTGGAGACCTGCCCGCACTACCTGGCACTGGAAGCGGAGGAAATCCCGGTCGGGGACACGCGCTTCAAATGTGCTCCGCCCATAAGGGACCGCGATAACCGCCGCCGCCTGTGGGAGGCGCTGGCGGCAGGAACGATTGATTTCGTGGTGTCGGACCATTCCCCATGCGTGCCTGAGTTGAAGCTTTTGGAGCAGGGCGATTTCCTCAAGGCCTGGGGTGGCATCTCGTCGCTGCAGTTCGGGCTGCCGGTTTTCTGGACCGAGGCCCGGCGGCGCGGTCACAGCCTGGTCGATTTGTCAGGCTGGATGAGCGCGCGCACCGCGCAGTTTCTCGGTATGTCGGGCAAGAAGGGAGCGCTGGCGGCAGGCTGTGATGCCGACATGGTCATCTTCGATCCCGACGCTGCCTTTACGGTGACCGGCTCAATCATCCATCACAGACATAAGCTCACCCCTTACGACAATCGAGAGCTTTACGGGGTCGTCCGCCGCACGATCATGCGTGGGATCACCATCTACCGGGACGGTGACTTCCCTGCCGGTCCGGTGGGAAGACCGTTGTTGCGCAGTGCATCTGGAGAATTGCGATAATGCAAACACTGACGACCGAAGCTGCCGCCTTTACAGGGCTCATCGATCTCGCCCAGGAGAAACTGGGAGGCAAGGCGCTCATGGCCAGCGATGAGTTCTTTGCTGAAAAGGAGAACCTCCTCAAGCCCGGGCGAGGCATCTTCATTCCGGATAAATACACGGACCGCGGCAAATGGATGGACGGCTGGGAGACCCGCAGGAAGCGCGTGCCCGGTTATGACTGGTGCATCATCAAACTCGGACTGCCCGGCATAGTAAGGGGAGTGGACATAGACACCAATCATTTCCTGGGAAACCACCCCCCTTACGCCTCCATCGATGCGTGCTGCGTGGACGAGGAGATTTCGCCCGAGCAGACGCTCTCGACCAAGATAAAGTGGGTGGAGGTACTACCAAAGTCGGCTCTGAGACCGGGGTCGCAGAACCTCTTCTCGGTGGGCAGCCAGGAGCGCTGGACGCACATTCGTCTCAACATTTACCCGGACGGCGGCGTCGCTCGCCTGCGCGTCTACGGCGAGGTCGTTCCCAACTGGGACAAGTTCGAGCCCGAGGAGATCATAGACATGGCCGCTGTGCAGAACGGCGGTCGGGCAGTGGCCTGCAATGACATGTTCTTCGGTTCGATGGAAAACCTGTTGATGCCGGGGCGCGGCGAGCACATGGGCGATGCATGGGAAACCAGGCGCAAGCGCATGCCCGGCTACGACTGGGTGATCGTCAAGCTGGGCGCACCGGCCGATATCAAGAAATTGGAGGTCGACACAGCCTGGCACATCGGCAACTATCCGGACATGTGCTCGGTGGACACTTGTTATTCGCCGGACAAGGAGATCGACGGGCTTACCTGGACGCAGGTCGACTGGCAGGAGATTCTACCCAAGACAAAGCTGGAAGCAGACAAGCAGCACTTCTTCGACAAGGAGATAAAGCCAGCCGGGCCGGCCACGCACGTGCGGCTCAACATCTATCCCGATGGAGGCGTGGCGCGCCTGCGCGTCTACGGGCTGAGGACTGATAAGGGATGAAGCACGTGCATGTCCTTCCGGGCCGGGGCGGCTGTGAAGCGGGGGCTGTCAACGTATCCGGCCGAGATTCTTCGGTCGCTTCGCTCCCTCAGAATGACATCAACGGGACTGTCATGCTATCCGGCCGAGATTCTTCGGTCGCTTGGCTCCCTCAGAATGACATCAACGGGGCTGTCATTGCGGGCGCTATTTATGTCATTCTGAGCGCAGCGAAGAATCTCGGCCCGGCCACACGACGCTAACCATCCATGAAAGCGCCTGACTTGAGCAAGATAAACTCCCTGAGTCCCGATGAAGCCCGCGAACAGCTCGGCAGATGCTGCGGCGCTGCTCGCTGGGTGGAGGCCATGGTTAAGCGCCGTCCATTCCGGAGCGCCGACGAGCTGTTTGAAGCAGCGGACCAGATCTGGTATAACCTCTCACCTGAAGACTGGCGCGAGGCCTTTTCGCACCATCCGAAGATCGGAGACCTGGAGTCCCTTAAGCGCAAGTTCGCCTCCACCAGGCAGTGGTCGGCAGGTGAACAGTCCGGTGTCGACGGCGCTCCCGAAGAAGTCCTCGGCGCGCTCGCGGCAGGCAACGAAGAGTACGAGCGGAAGTTCGGTTACATCTTTATTGTTTGCGCCACCGGAAAAACTGCCACGGAGATGCTCTCACTCCTCCAACAGCGTCTCGTCAACGACCCGGAATCCGAGATCCAGGTAGCCATGCGCGAGCAAAGCAAGATCACACGAATAAGACTGGAAAAACTACTGTCATGAGCGGATTGTCTACTCACGTTCTCGATACATCCAGGGGGCGCCCGGCGCAAGGTCTCTCGCTCGTGCTGGAGTTCAGCGAGGACGGCCAGAGCTGGAACGAGCTGAACCGCGCCGAAACCAACGCCGACGGCCGCGTTCCCAGCATGTTGCCCGCCGGCGGCACGTTGCTCAAGGGCTTCTACAGGCTGACGTTTCAAACCGAGAAGTATTTTGCCGGAAACGGCACCACCGGCTTCTATCCCCATGTGTCTGTCGTATTCCGCATAGACGATCCGGCTCAGCACTATCATGTCCCGCTGCTGTTGAGCCCCTTTGGGTATTCCACTTACCGAGGCAGTTGAGCCAACGCGCTCCAGGAGGAAACTGGAAAATGAAAGTGTCTCTCACCCCGACTTTGACCGATGAGGTCTTCGCGAAGTTGCGCGAAGCCAATGAGGCGTTCAACAAGTACTATCCCGGCGAATCCGGAGCGCGGCAGCCGGTCCACACCGTATATGGTGGCGCGCAGCTTTTCAAGGCAGATTCCGCGCGCAAGCTCGGTGAGGTCGCTCTGAACACGCTCAACGAGTACGCACCCGATTTTGTCGTTTTTGCAAAAGCCCTCGATCTTCCGGGATCGCGCACGCTGCCTGATACGCCACTGGAGGTATCTTCCCTCAAGGCGCGCCTGGAGAAGGACCCCGAGTCTGTCAAAAGAGAAAATCGCTCCGCCTGGCTGGCGCACGCCGTCTACACTCGCGTTGCCGAGAAGCTCAAGACCGAGGCGGTGGAAGACTTCCGTATCGACTTCGAGGACGGCTACGGCAATCGCCCCGATCCTGAAGAGGACGGGCACGCCGCCCAGGCAGCCGCCGAAGTGGCAAAAGCCATGCAGGAAGGGCTCCTGCCACCTTTCATCGGTATACGCATCAAGCCGCTTACGGAGGAGCTGAAGGCCCGAAGCGCCCGCACTCTGGACATTTTCGTCAGCGAGCTGGTGGAGCGCACCGGTGGCAAGCTACCCGACAACTTTGTCATTACCCTGCCCAAGGTAACCATTCCCGAGCAGGTTACAGCGTTTGTCGAGCTGCTCAAGATGCTCGAGTCCAAGACAGGGCTACGCCCCGGAGCGCTCAAGCTGGAGCTGATGATCGAAACGACTCAATCGATCCTCAACAATCGTGGCGAGTGCAACCTGCCATTGTTGGTCAAGGCGGCAGATGGACGCTGTGTCGCCTGTCACTTCGGCACGTATGACTATACAGCTTGCTGCAACATCACTGCTGCCCATCAGACCATGGCTCACCCTTCCTGCGACTTCGCCAAGCACATGATGAAAGTGGCGCTTGCTGGTACGGGCATCTGGCTGTCCGACGGCGCCACCAACGTTATGCCGGTCGGCCCGCACCGCGCATCGAAGGAAGGGGGAGAGCTGACCGAGGCTCAAAAGAAGGAAAACCAGGATGTAGTGCATCGAGCCTGGAAGCTCAGTTACGATCACATCCAGCACTCGCTCAGGAACGCGTTCTATCAGGGCTGGGACCTGCACCCGGCGCAGCTCCCTGTCCGGTACGCTGCTTGCTTCACCTTCTTCCTGGAGGGTCTTGATGCTGCCTCCCTGCGGCTGCGCACGTTCATCGAAAAGGCCGCGCAAGCTACCCTGCTCGGTGATGTCTTCGACGATGCCGCTACCGGACAGGGTCTGCTGAACTACTTCCTGCGTGCCTTGAACTGTGGTGCTATCACCCTGGACGAGGTCAAAGCAACAGGCCTTACGCTCGACGAGATTCGCAGCCGCTCCTTCGTGAAGATCCTGAACGCGCGGCGGAAGTAACTAACGTCGGGCCGATTAGCTGGCTGCGGCGACTCAGGTTCGAACTCTTGCCTTGCCTACAGGCTCTTGGGGCCGCCAGGCGCGCAGGCTCTCTGTTGGCCGCCGTGCTGGTTGCCCGTTGCTTCGCTCGTCCTGCGGTGTTCGGGCGTCCTTGCTCTCTCCGTTGGGATCTTGCGCTATTAATCTTCGGCTCCCACCAATTTTGACAAGCCTTTGACATCCTGTTCGTACCATTGGAATCGGACCAGCGCACGAACGGTCGAATGGTTAGGCAGGAGGATTGGCAGATGGGTCACTTTCAAAATCCGGACAAGCAGGTTAAGGGTCCCAGGAACATGAAAGAGGTCTGGTTTTCTCCCCGTAAACAATCGGCCAAAGACCTCTTCCTTCCCCACTTCTCGTTCAACGAGGAAGAAGTCGTCGGGCTGCGCCGCAAGCTCGCCCTGGACCATGACTATGAGGGCCATGGTGGAGACGGCGTTTCCGGCATGGGAGTGGCTATGTCAGCCTGAGCGGCGCTACTTCGACGGTTACTCATTTACTAAACGACCGAACGACGACTGAAGCCCTGACGGCTAAAGCTGGCTTGCGAAATACTGCGGCAGTTAGGGTGAACACAAGGGACTAGTCGGCCCGAATTGATGATGGCACCTCTAAGAGCAGGGCTTCGACCGCCTGGCGGGCAAGGCGCAGTCCGAAAGCTGCTTCTTGTCGGCTGGACCTGGCGGGCGGGTAACGACCATTAATGGCCCAGTGGGAAAGTCCATAGGAAGCCTCGAGTTCCGGTGCGATTGACGGTGCCAGGCGGATACAGCTGGAGCCCAGGTTCGGTAGGTCATGATGCCGTGGAGCCGGCTCATCATGCCAGGTAAGAAGGGCCTTCGTCGCCTTTTCTACGGCTTGCTGGCAATGAAAGAGACACTCATCGAACATGTCTTCTTCGAGAGCGAACTCCGCCAACCGTAAGTCGTTGCGTGTCACCGTTAGCCACCCACGGGTATTCTCCACGCGCACGGGGTCATATTCAGGCTGGGTCGGCTCGCCAACCCGGGGCGTAGTTAACGGCGGCGAAGCAGCAAGCCCCTTAGCCCCAGGCCTGGCATACAGGCAGACACCGTCTCTCATGACCGCCGCCGGAATGGAAGCCCTCAAGTGCAGCTGACGTTCGAAGTCAGACCTGCGTGTGAACTTGATGTCCGAAAAGCGCTCCAACCTCACCCCCTTAAGCGCGCTAGCCTGCTCCCGCCAGCTAAGCAGTTTGTCCGGGGCGCTGTCCGGAAGAATCACCATGAAGTCGTAGTCGCTGTCATCCGTCTCATCTCCCCGTGCCAGGGAGCCGAAGAGATAGACGTAGTCAGGCTGGAACTCGTGCACCAGACGCTGCACGAGAGGCTCGACTCGAGCATCTTCGACAGACTTGCGACTGGCATGCGCCATGGCACTTCTCCCAGTGCTGGATTCTATTATCATAAGCGCTGGCGGGGAGCAAAAGGTTCAATGGTCATCCAGCCCCGGAGCCGTACGTTCGTTCCCCATCTGCCGGGTTTGCGCGCCACATCAAAAGTAGGCCTTCGGCCAAGACAGGTCACCCGCGTCGAAACTGTCATCCTGTGGTCCTTCGCTGGCGCTCAGGATAAACTCCGCGCGAAAGATCTCGTTTCTGCACAAGGAGATGGTTCCTTCGGTCGCGGTGCTCCCTCAGGACCGCTCTCGCTCGGCTCGAGCTCCTCAGGATGACAGTTTCTGCGTTCCATCACCTGTGCTGGCCGAAACGTTACCATCAAAAGGTCGTTTCAGCACAGGCGGCCTCAGCCGTCGCAATCTGTTGGACAGGCTCCTTGTCGGGCCGGACATCAACGAGCCGGTGTTACACTGAGAAAAGCTGTTGGTATCTGGCGACGGATGGATCCGGTCGCTGAGGGTTTCTTGAATGGCTCGCTGTATCAGGATCAGGACCCTGCATTTGTGGCAGCCACGCTTATTTCTCAACGCGCTGGTGTTGCTTTCGGTGTCAGCATTGGTCGCGCCGGTCGCGGGAAACGGTCAAACAACTGATAGAAAAGCTGCTCCTCCCGGTGTCTACAAGCTGAACGCAAGAATATTCCAGTTTGCCGGGCCTCCGGAGAAGGATAAGGTTTACCGCTACTGCACTGAAGAAGGAGTGCAGGCGTACAGTCAGAA
>DATNRD010000573.1:0-3896 GCA_036703665.1 Candidatus Obscuribacterales bacterium | reverse complement strand
ATATCCGTGGCATCGGAGCAAGTAGAAGGGACCACCACGATTCGTGAGTGCGACCGCTGCGGCGGCAGGTATCGCGGCGAGGAATCGCCGTGCCCCCACGAAGGGATGCTCATAACCGAACGGCCGGAAGACAAGCTCATCGGCACGGTTCTGGCCGACCACTACAAGATCATCTCGCTTATCGGCACCGGCGGCATGAGCGCGGTCTACAAAGCGCGTCACCAGCTTATCGATCGCGTGGTGGCGATTAAGGTCCTGCATTCGCACCTGGTCTCCCAGGCTACGACTTTGAAGCGCTTCCAGCAGGAGGCTAATGCGGTCAGCCATCTGAGCCATCCGCACATAATTGCCATCCATGATTTTGGAATTTCAGCGCAGGCGCAGCCTTACCTCATCATGGATTACCTGGAGGGCACGAGTCTTTCCGACGTGCTCGAGAAGGAGATTTCTCTGCCTCTGGATCGAGCCCTGCCCATCTTTCTGCAGATCTGTGACGCCCTAGATCACGCCCACAAGCACGGCGTCGTCCACCGCGACATGAAGCCCAGCAACGTCATGCTCCTCACTAACGGGCCGCACCCCGATTTCGTGAAGATTGTCGACTTCGGGATCGCCAAGCTGATGCCCACGGCCGATACGGAGGGACAGCACCTGACCAAGACCGGCGAAGTGTTCGGCAGTCCACTCTACATGAGCCCGGAGCAGTGCATGGGGCAGCCGCTCGATGCCAGGTCGGACGTATATTCCATGGGCTGCGTAATGTACGAGACACTGGTTGGCAGGCCGCCCTTCCACGGCAACAACGTCCTGGAAACCATGTACATGCGCCTTTCCGAGCCGCCCAAGCCGTTCAGCGCGCTAAGACCGGATTTGAAGATTCCCGCTGCCATAGAGTCCGTGGTCATGACTGCCATGGCCAGCGAGCCTGCTGAGCGCTTCCAGTCGATGCACGAGTTGAAACAGCAGCTCGAGCTGGCCAGGCTCGGCTACGACCGGAGAAGGGCACTCCAACTGATCATTCCCAGGGCTACCGGATCGGTCAAGCGTCTTCTTAGAAAGACCCAGTCACGCCGCGCCAAGATCATCGTTGCGCTGTCCGCCTTGCTTATCGTTGTCAGCGGCGCCCTGGTCTGGAAGATGATGTCCGGCACGCCGTCGACTGCGGCGGAGAAGCAGGCTCTGCAGAATGAACTGACCTGGATGCAATATGAGCGTGAGGGTCAGACGTTGCTGGATCAGGGCAACTATGCGGAGGCTGAGAAGAAGCTGCGGGCAGCAGTGGAGCTGGCGGAGCAGTTCGGCGAGACCGACTCGCGCCTGTCGACTAGTCTGGAAATGCTTGCCAACCTGTACCGCGAGCAGAACAGGGATGGCGAGGCTGATGAAATCGGCGAGCGCATCGCCAGGATTGCGGAGCAGCATCCGGAGCATGAAGTGCGTCGCGAGGCGTCTAACTTGAACCAGCTGGTTGACTTAACCCTGACTCTGGTTCCTAAAGTTTTACACAAGGAAGACTGGGCCAGCTATAAGAAGCTCACGCATAAGTTGAGTCATCTTGCCAACCTGTGCATTGAGCAGAAAGAATATGCCCGGGCGGAGGAACTCCTTAAGAAAGAACTTGAGATTGAGTCAAAAACACGGGGTGAGCGCACCGCAGAAGTCGCGCTGACGCTGACAAATCTTGCCAGTCTTTACCACATCAATCAGGGAAAGTACGATAAGGCTGAACCACTGTATAAAAAGGCGCTAGAAATCAGGATACAGGTTTTCGGATTGGAAAACTCTATGGTGGCTTCCAGCCTGATCAACCTGGCCAGGCTCTATCAGGACCAAGATCGTTATCGTCAGGCTGAGGAGAACTACCGCAAGGCGCTGGCCATCTACTGGAAGTCTTCGGGTGAAAACAGCCCCGACGCCGCCAGCGCCCTGGCCGGTTTGGGGGGACTCTACAGGCGCGAAGGTCGCTATGGCGAGGCGGAGCCGCTTTACAAAAAGGCGCTGGAAATCAACGAGACCAACCTGGGAGAGAACGATCCAGGCATGGCGAGCAGCCTGACGAACCTGGCAAACCTGTACTACGACGAAGGCAAGTATGCGCAGGCGGAGCCGCTCTACAAACGAGCGCTCGCCATTTTTGAGAAGACCAAAGGTCCCGAGGACCCGGGCGTCGCCAAGATACTGAACAACCTTGCCGCCGTGCTCTACAAGCAGTCCAAATACGGTGAGGCGGAGCCACTTCTCAGGCGCGCCCTGGCCATTCGAAGCCGGGTACTTCCTCCCGATCATCCGGAGCTGGCACAGAGCCTCAACAGCCTGGCAGAGGTGTTTCGCGCGGAGGGCAAGTATGACGAGGCCGAGCCGCTTCTTACCCAGGCCCTGGAAATCAACGCCCAGGTATTCGGTCCGGAGCACCCCGAGGTGGCTTCCATCTTGAATGGGTTCGGGCACCTGTACGCAGCCGAGGGAAAGAACCAGGAAGCCGAGGCGTTCTACAGGCGAGCTCTGGCAATGAGGGAGAAGGTGCTCGGACCGGACCACCCGGATACCGCCCGCAGTGTCGCGGACCTCGGCAACCTCTACATGAAAGAAGGTAAGACGTCGGAGGCGCAGCCGCTCCTGTCCAGGGCTCTCAAGGTCAGGGAGTCGGTTCTCGGTCCTGACCACCCGGACACGCTCAGCACCGTCGACAGTTGCGCAAACCTGTATCTGACCACCGGTAAGGTGCGCGAAGGGTTGGAGATGAAGTGGCGGGTGTGGACAGCCAACCTGAAGAAGTTGCTGCCCTTCGCCTTTGTAACCTGACGGGGGATATATATGCGGGGGATTTCTCGGGGTAAGAGCTTGGGAAAAATGTTCGTCTCGCCCCTTTAATCTGGTTTGCTGGCCGGAAATGGCGGCGCCGGGGGTGCTGTCTGGGCATTGCTCCTGCCCGAGATCGTGCCCCCTCCCAGCAGTGCCACGGGCATCTGTAAGAGGGCGGGTCACGAAATTTTATCTTGGCCACTCGCGCGAAACCACCAGGCAATACATAATGGAGAAAGCGCGCTCCGAATTGGACCCGCAGATTCTGGGGGATCATCAACAATTCGACAGCTGTTCTGAACCGTGGAGTATTTCTATGGTCGGCCATTTTGGAGCGAAGCGCAATTTCGGCATTGGAAAATCAAACTGGTTTCGAGCCCTGATTTCTTTGTTGAGCATAGCCAGCTTTTTGCTGTGCCAATGCTCTGCGGTCATGGCGCGCGACAGGGACGGGGGCGGGGATGACGGGCCCGGGCGTGCAGCCGGGCAGCGCCGGAATATCGACCTGGACCTGTCCTCGACGGCGCGAACCATCTCGGCCGGAAGGCGAATGGATGGCGTGACCATCGATGTGGGCGGCGCCAGCCGTACCGTGCAGCGGTCGGAACTGCTCACGCCGGCTGAATATGTAGCGGCCATGCAAGTCATGCGGTCCGGACAGCAGTCGTTGCTAATCGATGCTGCGGGCAGCGCCGCTGGCGGCTCAGTGAATCTTTCCGCGCACCTGAATAACAGGGTCGAGAGCCTGCTGGTGCCGGCCGGCGTAACCGCCGTACATGACTTTGGCGCGGACCGAACTTTCAACCTGGCGGGCAATCTGACCAACGCCGGAGCCCTGTACGCGATTTCCTCCAACCCACAGGTGGACACAGCCCGCATCGTTGCCAACAACATCTTCAACCAGCAGAACGCCGTGCTCTCGTCCGTGTTGCCTGCGGGGGGACTGGCAGGCTTCAACAACGTTGTATCGAGCCTCAACCTCGAGCTGATTGCCGCTCACGATATAGTCAACCTGGGGACGATATCGAGCTCTGGAAACCTGAGCCTGACAGCCGGGGGCAGCATCACAAACCAGGCGACGGTGACGGCTGCGC
>DATNRD010000572.1:0-11859 GCA_036703665.1 Candidatus Obscuribacterales bacterium | reverse complement strand
GCCGGTCTATCGCCGGCTCCGTCGCCGCGATGCGGCGCCTCCGCGCGACAAGACGCTCGGCGGCCGATTGCGGCTACGCCGCTGTGCTCCGTCGGCTGGTCGCGCGACGGAGCAATCGGCTAAGCGCTCCGGAGGCTCGTCACGTCGCCTCCTTCGCTTGCAATCGTTGCCTCGCTGTACGCCGGTCTATCGCCGGCTCCGTCGCCGCGATGCGGCGCCTCCGCGCGACAAGACGCTCGGCGGCGACCCGCTCCTCGCAATCGTTGCCTCGCTGTACGCCGTTTCAGCGGCGGTGCTATTGGAGATCGTCGTGGGCCGGGTGGTTGAGGGGGCACTCTTGCTTGCAGGTGGTTAGTCTCATGTTCATCAGCCCGGCCGAAATGAGGCACAGGCTGCCCAGCACACTTACCGGCATCTCCGCCCGCTCGGTAAGCAGCGCCGTTGCCGCGAAACTGCCGAACAGCACAAGGGCCATACCGGCCAGCATAAGCAGCAAAACTGGCTTGCGCCCGTGCTTGAGGTAACCGGGGACAATGGCCAGCGCGCACAGCGGAACGACCAAAAGGCAGGCGGCCTGCTCGCTGATGCCGAAGAGCAGGCCCTTCATCCCGAGCACGGGCAGAAGAGCGACGAGGAACGGCATGGCCAGGCAGTGGACAATGCAAATTGAAGGACCGGCCACGGACAGGACGTTGAGCACGGTTGCGCCGCTTAGCTGGGACTGTTCCTTGAGATTCATTGGCTCCTTACCGCCAGGGCTAGCCTCGATTGGAGAGCGGCATGGAAGGAAGGGTGCATCCCCACCGGGCTCTGTTACCGGGCAGCTTCTATAAATCAAACCACAGGCGGCGGGAAAATGGAAATCATTGCCGCCGACCTGTGAGAAACTTTTATCAGATCGTGCATTCATTGCTATTGTGGTTTAATACAGGGCCGTTAATGCGGCTATTCCCAGCGACATTATCAGGAAGGTAGCGGATGTCAGTCGTACAGAATCAAGAAGAGTCTGCAGCCCCGGATGTGCACGCGCCCTCGCAGTTAGCCAAAATCGTGCAGGAATTGGTCGCCTTGCGCCCGCAGAGCCAGCGGGCCGCCGTAGACAGCCAAGTTCTCGAGCGGGTTCGGGAGATCGAGCAGGGCACGCTGGCCGCCCCTGGCATGGCCAGCCTGCGGTCAGCGCACGGCGAGGAGATCGAGCGGCTGGCCATCCTGGATCAGCTCACCGAGCTTTATAACGTCAAGACTTTCTTCAAAGAGCTCAAGGATGCAATCAAGCGAGCAACCCGTTACCACCGTTCGGTATCGCTGGGTTTGTTGACGGTGGATGGACTGAAGGAGCTGGCTCAGCAGTATGACAGCCTCACCGGCGACGCCGTCTTGAGGATTTGCGGGCACGTCATTCGCGAAACAATCAGGGAAGGGGACATACCGGCGCGCTACACTGCGGATCGGTTCGCCATCATCTTCCCGGATACGGCCGTGTCGAAAGCCGCTATCCTGGCGGAGTCCTTGCGACAGAGGATCGGCACGCAGGCAGTGAGCCACAACTGGAAAAACTTGAAGATAACGGCCAGCATAGGGCTGGCGGCGTATCCGGCCAGTGCGCAGATGTACGATGAGCTCATCGCGCGCAGTGAGCAAGCGCTGGATCTTGCCATCATGCGCGGCGGCGACCGCGTCTGCGTGTTCTAGGGTACTCGGGCGCGGCGGGGCCCGGCGTTGTTACGCCTCTGGTTCAGGCGGCGTGGTTTCCCTGTTGTTGCTGGGGTTGCCGCTGCCGGGAGCGTTCCCGGGGTGCGAGCCGGACGGCCCGGCGATCGCCTCCAGGTTGATCACGGGAGGCTTGCCCACGAGCTTGCGTTCGGCAAGCTGCAGCATCTCGCGTTCGATATCCGACAGCGAGCGTTGCGGCTCGAGGATAGCCACGATGTCCTTGAAGTAAAGTGTCTCCTTCTCGACCAGCGCGTGAGCCAGCTGATCGAGCTGAGCGCGGCGGGCACGCAGAAGCTGCTCGACTGAGTCCAGGCAGCCGTCGACGATCTGCCTTATCTGCAGCTCGATCTCGCGCTGTGTCTGCTCCGAGGGCTTGGTGGGCTGATAGTCGCTGTAGCCGTAGGCGAGGTCTGTGTTGAACTTGAACTCGCCCATGCCCCAGTCGCGGATCATGGCGCTGGCAATGCGCGATACGTTCGTCAGGTCCGATGAGACGCCGGATGTGGTCGTCTCCATGTAGAGCTTCTCGGCTGCGTATCCACCGAGCGAGACCTCGATGTCGACCAGATATTCCTGCTTGTTCTTCTGCACGTAGTCCTCTTTCGACACCGGCCACATGTAGCCCAGTGCCTTGCCTGTCGGAACAATGGTCACGACCTGAATGAGCTCGCGACGGTCACGGTAGTAACACACCATGGTATGACCGGCCTCGTGATAGGCCGTGGCCATGAGCTCGGAGACCAGGATGTGCCTGTGATACGGCATGCCGAACTGCACACGCTGAATTGCCGCTATCAAATCCTGTTGCGACACCTTCATTCTTCCGTCGCGTATGGCCATCAGCCCTGCTTCGTTGACGATGTTGGCCAGATCGGCTCCGCTGCTGAATACCGTCATGCGGGCGATGTCGAGGACGCTCACGGTTTCGTCGGTGGTCAGCTTCTTGAGGTAGTGATTGAGTATGGACTCCCTGCCCTCGAGATTGGGCAAAGGCACGTCGATGCGCCGGTCGAAGCGGCCGGGACGCAGAAGCGCTGCATCCAGCATGCTGGGATTGTTGGTGGCGCCTATGGTGAGCACCTTGTGCTTGCCGAAGCCATCGAGTTCGACCAGGAACTGATTCAAGGTCTTGTTGGAGTCCTGTATGGCGCCGCCGCCCAGGTCGATGCCTCTTTTGGCGCCCAGCGCGTCTATCTCGTCGATGAAGACGATGGCGGGTTTGCCGCTGCGGCGTGCCTGCTCGTAGACAGCACGGACGCGGTTGGCGCCCACGCCCGCCCACATCGACTGAAAGTCGCCGCCGGAAAGAGCGTAGAACGGCACGCCAGCCTCGTTGGCGATGGCCTTGGCCAGCATCGTCTTGCCGACTCCGGGCGGACCGACGAGCAACACGCCCTTGGGGGCTTTGAGACCGGTGCTTGTGATGCGCTCGGCATTCTTGAGCAGAGCCACCACCTCTGCTGCTTCGGCTTTGGCTTCCTCCATGCCCTTGATGTCGTCGAGTCTTACGTCTATGTCCGGCACCCGGGCCAGATTCATGCCGTAGGTATTGAGCTTGTGACCGGCTGTAACGGAGATTCTGTCGACCGCCTCTTCCAGATCGACCTCCTCCACATGCCGTTTGCCGTGCCGGACGGCGATGATGGCCGCCTCGTTGACGCAGGCGGCGATGTCGGCCCCCGAGAAGTTGGTCGTCTGCTTGGACAGCTTGTCGAGATCGGGCTCGGAAGCCAGCTTGATGTCGGACAGGTACTTGGCGAAAATCTTCTTGCGCGCCTCGCCGTCCGGCAGCCCGATGTAGCATTTGCGGTCGAACCTGCCGGAGCGCATGAAGGCAGGATCCAGGCTCTGCTCCATGTTGGTGGCGCCGATGGTGATGACGTTGCTGCGCCCGATGCCGTCGAGTTCGATGAGCAGCTGATTGAGCGCGCTTGTGCGGTTGTTGCCGGTCTCTTGCATCGTTCCGCCGATGGCGTCGATTTCGTCTATGAAGACGATTGCTGCCGGCGACTTGCGTGCCTGCGCGTAGAGCGCCTTGATGCGCGCCGCGCCTTCGCCGACGAAGGCGCTCTGGAAGTAGCTGGCCGAAAGCCCGTAGAACGGCACGCCGGCTTCGTTGGCGATGGCTTTTGCCAGCATGGTCTTGCCGACCCCGGGCGGGCCTATAAAGAGAAGCCCGCGCGGAATCTTTGCACCAATCTTGCGCAGCTCGTCGCCATGCTGCAGGAAATCGACAATCTCCAGGACGTCTTGCTTGACGTCGTCGACGCCAATCACGTCATCGAGCCTGATGGAAGCGTCGGCGTTGCTCACTTCGATGCCGGAGCCGACAAGGGTCCGCTCGAGCCCGACGGAAAGCCGGTCGAGCGCTTGCTCGATCGTCTGCTGGGTGACCTTGCCGGGACCTCCCGGGCGCCTGGCGATGAGGGCTGCTTCGTTGACCACGTTGGCGATCTCGGCCGGCGAGTAGTTGGTGGTCAGTTTGGCCAGCTCTTCTAGGTCGATGTTCACCTCGCAGGCCACCTTGCCGAGATAGTAGCGGAACAGCTCAGCTCTCTCTTCCGGAGTGGGCAGCTGGAAGTAGATGCGGCGATCCATCCGGCCTGCGCGCATCAATGCTGGATCCAGTATGCCGTCGTTATTGGTGGCACCGATAACGATGATGTTCGACCCCTGAAATCCATCCATCTGGGTCAAAAGCGTGTTCAGCGTCATGTTCATGTCCGCCACGCCACCAAACCCGCGGTCGCTCTGCCGGCGGGCACCGATGGAATCGATCTCGTCGATGAAGAGAATGCACTTGTCGTGTTTGCGGAGCTTCTTGAAGAGCGTCTTCAATTTGAGCACGCCCAGACCCATTATGAGCCCGCTCAACGACGAGCCCTCGATGACGTAGAACGGCACGCCGACCTCGTTGGCAATCGCGCGTGCAAAGAGCGTCTTGCCTACCCCCGGCGGTCCCACGAACAGCATGCCTTTCGGTACTACCGCCCCCGATGCGGCGTAGCGCTCCGGATAGGCAAGCATGTCCACGACCTCACGGATCTCCAGCTTGGCCTGCGTGTTGCCTATGAGCTCGTCGAGGGTCGTAGGGGCCTTGGGATTGATGGTCGGATTGTTGAACAGAAAAGGAAACATCCGCCGCCAGATGCTCTTGGGCGCCTTGGAGTCGGCGCGTGGCGGCAGGGGGAAGATTATCGATATGAGCAAGAAGTACTGGATGATGATTACCAGCGCTCCAAATATGGCGCTGGCGATGACGGATACCACCGAGTACTTGAGCAACGCCGGGAACGACGTGAACGGGTTCCAGTACTGGGACGTGAACAAGAGCAGCAGCGTCCACGCGATAAGAAGGGTCCACCTGGCCCAGGCTTTCATACTTCCCTATGCTCCATATCAGTTGTTGGCACCGAGAGGCCACTCGGCGTCCCGGTTATCGCTGGCCTCGTCGACCTTGGTCATGAATTTGGTCGGGCGAGCACCGTCGGTGTAGTTGACCTCAGGGATGTTCCCTTCCGAGCGCTTGAGCCCGAAGGAGCTCTCGGAGACATCGTTCAACCCTACCGGGTACGGGTACGGCTGATAACCCGGCCCCAGACTGTTCAGCACACAGCTAACTACAAGAGCCAGGATGAAGGTAATGATGACTTCTTTCATATGCGTGTACTTCGGCAGGTCGATGGCAAGGAGAAAAACGCACCCACTAAACGCCATTTTATCTTGACGGCGGCGCCTTAGCCTAATGGGTTAGCTAGGTGAAAAGCCTGGGGAAAATACTGATATACGCGCTCGGCCGTGGTTTTGACCCGATGATCACTCACGGCGACGATTGCATAGTCTCCCTGGTGCCGGTGGCAGGATACGAGCAGGTCAGCAGGTTTCCCTTCCGCCGGTGGCTGGATGGCGCGGAAGGAGCGGTCTTGCTTTGAGGAAGAACGCTCGCACTGCCGGCGGCGATGAAGCGCGCAGCCGCGACAAACCGGCCGGTGGCGGCTAATCGATTACCCGCTTTATGGCATCTGCCAGACGCTCTTTGGGTGTCACCCCGGTGAAGCGCGCCATTTTCTTGCCGTCCTTGAAGATGATAAAGGTCGGGATTTCGCTGACGCTGTATTTCTCCGTCGTGGATGGGTTGGCGTCCACATCCAGGCGGACGACCTGGAGCTTGTCGGCATACTCATCGGCCAGCGACTGCAGGACGGGATGCATGACCTTGCAGGGCGCGCACCACTTGGCCCAGAAGTCGACAAGAACGGGCTTGGAGGACTCGAGCACGTCCCGGCTGAACTTGCCGTCCGAGGTATCGACCATGCTAGCCAGCGCTTCGGTGTTCAGCTCGCCACCTTCCAGGGTGCTGGGTTCGACGCTGCCCGACTGCATGTAGCCGTTCAGAACGCTGCCGGCTACCAGAGCTATCAGAAACGACACTAATAGATCTTTCATGGCGCACCTGCCGTGGATTGCTCACCAAGAACGCAAGTAGGTCCCCGCAACAATCTCTAGTTTATTCCAGAACGGCAGGCTGCGCCTCTACTAGATGTGCTTGTTGATTGCTGTTGCCAGGGTTGATTTGGGTACCGCCCCGACCACCTGCTCGACGACCTGCCCGCTCTTGAATAGATACAGGCTGGGGATGCCCCGTATTGTGTATGCCTGCGCTGTCTTCGGGTTCTCGTCCGTGTTCAGTTTGACAACCTTGAGCCGGCCTTCGAACTCTTTGGACAGGTCCTCGATAACCGGCGCTACTGCTTTGCAAGGGCCGCACCATGGAGCCCAAAAGTCCACAAGCACCGGGACATCGGACTTCAAGACCTCTTGCTCGAACGTTTGATCGGTAACGTTAAGCACAGCTGACATTGATCTGGACCTCCTCTGGGGCTGGCGTTGTCAGTTGTGCCTGAGCCAGCCTGGACCGCTAGAACCAATCTATAGTGTCCCACATAAGAAGCCCTTTGTCTTAATGGATTATTTCTCTACCCCATCCCGGGTGCTCCGTCGCCTTGCACCGGCGGCCGACGCTGGCTACGCCAGCGAGCTTCATCGCTGCGCCACTGTGCATCCGCTTGGAGCCGGAGGCTCGATAACCCGGCTCCTTGGCTGGCGCCGTTGCCTGGCTGTAGGCCATGTGCAGGCTGCTGGACGGCCTGGAGCTGGTGGGACAGGGTGTACTGTCATGGATATGATGTACTTGTACGACCGGGGCAGCGCCGATGGGCTTGTTTGAGCGACTGTACAAGTGGGTTTCGCGGAGCCTGGCCAACCAGCTCCTGTTCACGTATTTGCTCATCCTTACCATCGCCCTGGCCAAAGCCAGCTTCTGGGCTCTTTTCCTGATCAAGACCGAGTCCATCAACGACCTGCGCAACGCGCTGGAAGTGGAGGCGGTCAACCTGGGGCTGGAGATCGACAACGACCTGGCGCTCGATTCCCTCGAGTCGAAAAAGCGCATTCAGGCTGCCGCCGACAGGCACGCGGGCAAGCTGGGCGTTTCGATAACCGTCGTCGACAACGACGGGCACGTGATTGTCGATTCCGGCGCCAAGCAAGCAGAAGGTCAAAACATCTCCGATGAGCCGGAAATTAACGACGCGCTGGCTGGCATCACGGCCATGTACAGGCGCACCGGCGCGCCGAGTCGTACCGAGTGGCTTTACGTCGCTTATCCTGTGCGAGCCATGGGCGAGACAGCAGGCGTGATCCGGGTCGGCTTTCCGCTGACCGAGATCAACCAGCGGCTGCACAAGGACCTGATTATCTTCCTGCAGCTCATCCTTATAACCGGGATTGTCACCGTTCTTATCAGTCTCTGGCTGGCTAAGAAGGTGACGCGTCCCATAAGAGAGATGAGCGCCATGGCCAGGCAGATTGCCGAGTCCGGAGACATCTCGGTGTTCGTGCCGATTCGCAGGCAGGACGAGATTGGCGAGCTGGGGCTGTCGTTCAATCAGATGATCGGGCGGTTGCGCGAGCAGGAGCGCTTGCGCCAGGAGTTCATCGCCAACGCCAGCCACGAGTTGAAGACACCGACCATGGCGATCGGGTCGGTGGTCGAAGCGCTGCAGGCAGGCGCGGCTGACGATCCGGAGCTGCGCACGCAGTTCCTCTCTTCTCTGGAGCGCCTCGTGGAGCGGCAGTCCAGCCTTATCCAGGACCTGCTCGACATCAGCCGCCTGGACGGAGGACTACAAGTCAACTGGCAAGAGGATGTGAACCTGTTGCAGGTCATCTCGGATGCGGTCGAGCAGATAAGGCCTCAGGCGGAAAAGAAACAGGTCAGCCTGAAAAACGAGAGCGACACGGATGGGCTGCTCATCCCTGGAAATGCAATACAGCTGCAGAGAGCCTTTACAAATATCCTCACGAACGCGGTTGCGTACACTCCTTCGGAAGGCTCCGTCACGGTCGGCGCGAAGACCACCGATGCCGAGCATGTGGAGGTTTTGATTCAGGATACCGGCGCCGGCATCGATCCGGCCGACCTGCCCCATATCTTCGACCGGTTTTATCGCGGCGACAAAGCCAGAACTCGGTCCGGCGGCGGCACCGGCCTTGGTCTGGCCATCACCCGCGAGATAATAGCCCGCCATCACGGCACCGTGCTCGTTGATTCCGTGGTCGGCAAGGGCTCCACGTTTGTGGTAAGGCTGCCGCTCAAACGAAAGAAATGACATGCCAGTGTCGGCCAGGCAGAAAGGGCGTTTATTGAGAGGTGCGCGTGACCGATTATGACGGTGGACTGCTGGGCAGGTTGAAGGACCTGGCGGCGCGAGTTCTCGGGCGCGCGCCAGCAACCGGCGCCGAGCGCGGCGAGCCACCGGCAGAGGCGGCGGCCGAGGAAGAGAATCCCTGCTGCCGGGGAGGCGTGGTGCACATCGCCTACCGTGGCGTCAGCGACGACAAGATGTACGTTGCCTACAGCCGCAAGTGGGTTGAAGTCAAATACTTCAAGCCCCGCGGGCTGCGCGTCTTCTGCGCTGCCTGCCGCCGCCGAATATTGTAGGAGCGCTTACATCAAGCTGGCCTCGAGCGCTTTGCGCAGCGAGCCGTTGCATTTGCAAATCAGCGCCTCGGCCTGCGCCCGCCCGATTTTTCGCTTGACCATGAGGATAGCGGTCTTGGCATTGTCATGTGAGGCGACCAGAGCGCCTTCGGCCACGTGGCGCGGCACCCCGGTGATGGTGCTGATTATGGAGACGGCGCGCTCCCTGAGTTTTTCGTTGGTGGGTTTCAGGTCGACCATGAGATTCTCGTAGACCTTGCCCATGCGCACCATGGTGCAGGTGGACAGCAGGTTGAGCACCATCTTTTGCGCTGTGCCCGCCTTCATGCGCGTGGAGCCGGACAGCGCTTCGGGGCCGACAACCGCGCAAATCGTCACGTCAGCGAGCCGCTCGAGGTCGGTGCCGGCGTTGTTGACGAGGGCAATCACAGCCGCTCCCCTTTCTTTGGCTGCTTGAGCCGCTCCCAGCACGTAAGGCGTGCGCCCGCTGGCGGTGATGCCGACCAGGACGTCCTTGTCGGTCAACTTGACCGTCTCGACATCGGCGATGCCGGCGTTCTTGTCGTCTTCGGCGTTTTCGAAGGAGCGAAACATGGCCTCTTTGCCGCCAGCGATGCAGGCTTGAATCAAGTCGGGCGACACGCCGAACGTCGGCGAGCATTCGGTGGCATCCAGGACGCCAAGCCTGCCACTGGTTCCGGCACCGAAGTAAAAGAGGCGACCGCCCTGGCTCATGCGCTCGTAAATGAGATCAACCGCCCGCGCAATCTCCGGCAGGCACTTTTTGACGACCTGCGCAACCTCCAGGTCTTCCTCCTGCACCCTGGTGACCAGCGACAGCGTGTCGAGCGTGTCCAGGTCCATGGTGCGCGGATTGCGCTCCTCAGTGACCATCCTGTTGAATTCAGCCGTGTAGCCCACCTTATGGTTCTCCTTTGCATTCTGAGTCTAGGCCTCTGGCAAGGCCAGCCAGTCGACCCGGCCCCTACAAATTGACGGTCGACCGTTTGAGGAACTGCCCGTCGCCGGCTTTGCCCACGTAACTCCCGTTCTCGATGACAACTTTGCCCCGCGACAGCACAGTGTGCGTTACGCCCTGCACCTCCATCCCCTCGTAGCAATTGTAGTCTACGTTCATGTGGTGCGTCTTGGCGCTCAAAGTCACTTTTTTCATCGGATCGAAAATCACGATGTCGGCATCGGAACCCACCGCAATTGTGCCTTTGCGGGGAAACAGGCCGAAGATTTTTGCAGCAGCAGTTGACGTCAACTCTACAAAACGATTGAGGCTGATGCGTCCCTGGACTACGCCCCCGTTGTATACGAGGCTCATCCTGTTTTCCACGCCGGGGCCGCCGTTGGGGATCTTGGAGAAGTCCGACTGGCCCAGCTCTTTCTGGTCCTTGAAGCAGAATGGGCAGTGGTCGGTCGAGATCACCTGCAGGTCGTTCATCTTCAGGCCGGTCCACAGCTGGTCCTGATTCCACTTGTCGCGCAGCGGCGGTGTCATCACGTACTTGGCTCCTTCGAAGCCTTCCTTCTCGTAGTAGGTGTAGTCGAGGAAGAGGTACTGCGGGCAGGTTTCGGCGAAGGCCGGGATGCCCTCGTCGCGGGCCTCTTTCACCTTCTTCAAGGCGTCGAAGCAGCTCAGATGCACGATGTAAACGGGCGACCCGGCCATCTCCGCCAGAGCGATCGCCCGGTTCACCCCTTCTGCTTCGGCCTTGGTCGGTCGTGTGAGCGCATGGTACTTGGGTGCGGTCTTACCCTCCGCCAGCGCCCTTTGCACAATCTCGTTTATCACCACGCCATTTTCGGCATGCATGCAGATGAGCCCGCCCTGAGAGCCGGCTACGGTCATGGCACGAAATATGGTGGCATCGTCGACAAGCAGCACGCCTGGGTAGGCCATGAAAAGCTTGAAGCTGGTGACGCCCTCCTGATTGATGAGGCGGTTCATCTCCGGGATGTGCTTTTCGGTGAGGTCCGTGACGATCATGTGAAAGCCGTAGTCGATTGCCGCCTTGCCTTCGGCCTTGGCATGCCAGGTATCGAGAGCCTCGACGATCGATTGCCCCTTGGTCTGGATGGCAAAATCGATGATGCTGGTCGTCCCACCGTATGCCGCAGCCAGCGTGCCGGTGCGGAAGTCGTCTGAGGAGGTCGTGCCTCCGAACGGCATGTCGAGGTGGGTGTGTGCGTCGATACCGCCCGGGATAACGAGCTTGTCTTTGGCATCGATTACCTTGTCTGCAGCCAGCTCCAGATTTTTGCCGATGAGCGTGATGAATTCGCCCTCGACAAGAATGTCGCCGTAGTAGTCGTCAACCGCAGTGACGATTCGCCCGTTCTTGATTAGCGTTTTCATGCGTGCAAGCCCCTGCCGATGTCGGCTCGATAATCCGGGTAGGTGAAGATCCTGATCATAGTAGCTGAAAGACGACCGTTTATTCACGGTTGAATGTAATCATGACAACTTATTAAAAGCCTGCTTCAGCACGAAACCAGCATCGGCAGGCCGCTTCCGTTTAACATTGAAACGCAGCAGCCATGCTATAAACAGGTGGTTGAGCATGCCTTGTGGGGTTCGAGACCCACGAACCTTATGGTCGGATGGAGAGCCAGGCAACGACGGCGACAAGCCGTCTGCTGTCGGGCGTCTTATCGCGCGGAGTTGGCGGAGGAGCTGCCGGAGGCAGCGACGGAGATGGCAGGGCCAAGACGAGTTGCAGCGAGCCAACGGCGGCTAGCGAAGGAGGCGAGGAGCCTCCGGAGCATTCGTCGCATTGCGAAGTCGCATGCAAATGCGACGGAGCAAGGCGGCGTAGCCGCCGGCGGTCGGCGAGCGTGTTGTCGCGCGGAGGAGCTGCCTGAGGCAGCGACGGAGCGCTTATGAAAGGAATCACATCTGAAGTAATTGCCGAGGTGAGAAGCCGGGCCAGCCTGCTGGAGGTGGTTTCGGAGCAAGTCGTCCTCAAGAGAGCCGGCAAGGAGCACAGGGGGCTCTGTCCGTTCCATGCTGAAAAGACGCCGTCCTTCCACGTCAATCCGGACAAAGGCATCTACAAGTGCTTCGGCTGCGGTGAAGGCGGTGATGTGTTTGCCTTCGTCCAGAAGGTCAAGGGGCTGGATTTCCTGGATGC
>DATNRD010000571.1:0-5500 GCA_036703665.1 Candidatus Obscuribacterales bacterium | reverse complement strand
CATGGACTCCGGCGAAGCCAAGAAAATCATCCAGTTGCTGGAGAGCCTGGGCAAGAAGGTACGCCCCGATTCAGGCATCGGCATCAAACCGATTTCCAAGTTCGGTTCGCAGCGCCTTGTCCGTAGAGCACTGCGTTATGCCATTGAGAAAGGCCGCAAATCCGTCACCCTGGTCCACAAAGGGAACATCATGAAGTTCACCGAGGGTGCCTTCAGAGACTGGGGCTACCAGCTGGCCGAGGAAGAGTTCAAAGAGACGGTGGTCAAGGAAGAGCAACTTGCCAAAGAGTACGAGGGCAAGCTGCCTGCCGGCAAAGTCCTGATCAACGACCGCATCGCCGACTCCATGTTCCAGCAGGTGCTGACAAGACCTGACGAGTACTCGGTGCTGGCCACGCCAAACTTGAACGGCGATTATCTGTCGGACGCCTGCGCCGCTCAGGTCGGCGGGCTGGGGATTGCCCCGGGCGCCAATATCGGAGACGAATGCGCCATCTTCGAGGCTACGCACGGCACTGCTCCCAAGTACGCAGGACAGGATGTCATCAACCCCGGCTCCGTTATCTTGTCCGGTGGCATGATGCTCGAGTTTCTGGGCTGGACCGAGGCCAACGACCTGCTGCAGCAGGCCTTCGCCAAGACCATACAGAAGAAGCTGGTCACCTACGACCTCGAGCGCCTGATGAAAGGTGCCACCAAACTGAAGACCAGCGAGTTTGCCACTGCCATCATTGAAAACATGATAGTGTAGGGGCAACATCGGGCATGCTCCGGGTGGTGCCGGTTGTATCGGCAGGTGCAGCCCGGCATCGGTACAGAGGAGGAGGTTTTATGTCGCAAGTGCCGAGGGAAAAGCTGATCTATCTCAGGCAGTGGGTAGGCGACCGGGTTTCTGTCGTCACCAACAACCAGAACAATTACGAAGGTCAGCTGACCAACATCGTCTTCGATGGCACAAGGCTCATGTACATCATGCTCGACGATCAGGTCTGCCTCAACTTCGACCATGTGGTGGAGATCCGCATCAGGAAATAAGCCGTGTTGCCCGGGTCAATGCGCGTAATCTACCTGGGGACACCGGAGTTCGCCGTGCCGACACTGGAGGCGCTTCTCTGCTGGCCGGAGGCGGAGGTGGTGGCAGTGGTGACGCAGCCCGACCGGCCTGTCGGGCGGGGGCACAAGGTGCAAAAGCCGCCGACCAAGGTGGTGGCCGAGGCGCACGGCATCACGGTCTTCCAGCCTGAGAAGCTCTCGAAATCGCCCGAGACGGTGGAAGCCATGCGTGCCTTGCATCCTGACGTGCTGGTCATGGTGGCCTTCGGTCAGATCCTCAAGAAGCCTGTGCTCGAAATGGCCCCCATGGGCGTCGTCAACCTGCACGGATCGCTGTTGCCGCGATACCGCGGCCCGGCGCCCATCAACTGGGCAATCATAAATGGGGAAAGTGTGACGGGGCTGACGACCATGCTTTCCGATGCGGGCGTGGACACCGGTCCCATGCTTCTCAAGCAGGCAGTACATGTAGGAGCGGACATGACGGCCGAGGAGCTTTCCGCGGTGCTTGCCAGCATTGGCGCCCCTCTGGTGGTGGAGACTTTGAGGCGGCTCAGGGCCGGCACGCTCGTGCCTGAGGCGCAGGATGACCGCCTGGCGACCTATGCGCCGCTGTTGAAGAAGGAGATGGGTCAAATAGACTGGTCCAGCCCGGCTTCTGCTATACACAACCTGGTGCGCGGTCTTATCCCATGGCCAGGCGCCTACACCTTCCATGAGGGGTCGCTGCTCAAACTGTGGAAGTCGGCGGTGGCATCGCGCACGGTGCCGGAGCCGGTTGCGCCCGGCACCGTGGTATCCTGCGGTTCCGGCGTCGAGGTCGCCTGCGGACCGGATGGTCGCCAGGTGCTCGAGCTGCTGGAAGTCCAGCCCGCCAATCGCGCCCGCCTCAGGGCCCGCGACTGGGCAAACGGGGTACGATTACAGGCCGGCACCATGCTCGGGCAGCTTTCGGAAAACCCCGTCAGTTCGTAGATTGAGGTCCTGGTGGACAAGAGCGGCGGTTCGCAGGAGAGCAAGGGCGCCAGGGCAGGCGGCATCTCCTCGCGGCGCCTGGCGCTGGAAGTGCTTATCCAGGTTGAGCAACAGGGAGCCTTTGCCAATCTCGCTCTGGCCGGCGCCTTCAAGCGGACATCTCTCAAGGAACGTGACCGGGCTTTTGCCACGGCGCTCGTGCAGGGCGTTCTGCGGCATCGCTCGGCGATAGATGAACGGCTGGGCACCCTCTCGAAGGAGCCGCTGGGCAGGTTGCCTCCCACGCTCAGAAACGTGCTGCGGTTGGGTCTTTATCAACTCGAGTACATGTCGGATATTCCGGCGGCTGCCGTTTTGGACACGGCCAACGAGCTGGCCAGGGCAACCGGTCATTCGGGACACGCCAAGTACGCCAACGGCGTGCTGCGGGCACATCTGGGAAAGCGCGGCTCGATTAAGGAAACCATCGTGGACATAAAGGATGCGCGGCAGCTCGCTACTTTGCATTCGCTGCCGCTCTGGCTGGTGGAACGGTGGCTGGAGCGGTGGGGTCCGGAAGAGACGCAGCGCTTGCTCGCCTGCACGCAGATGATACCGGAGCTTGTGGTAAGGACATGCGAGCTTGCCATCACGGTCGAGGGGCTCCAGGGCATCTTCGAAGCAAGCGGCATCCGCTGCCGGCGTGGCAGTCTCGTGGAATCCTGTCTTATTGTCGAGGACAGAGGCAACTTCAGGGGACCGGTGCAGAAGCTGCCCGGCTATGCTGAGGGGCTCTTTACGGTGCAGGACGAGGCTGCGGCCTTTGTGTCGAAGGTGGTCGATCCACAGCCGGGTGAACTGGTCGTCGATCTGTGCGCCGCGCCGGGGGGAAAGAGCCTCCACCTGGCCGAGCTCATGCAGAACAAAGGTAAAGTAGTGGCGGTGGACAGTCATGCCGGGCGCCTGAATTTGCTTAGAAAAAACCGGCAGCGGCTGGGTCTGACCAACGTGGAGATTGTCGTGGCCGACGGGCGGTCAGTGTCCCTGGATGGCGCCGCCGACCGGGTCCTGGTCGATGCCCCCTGTACGGGAACGGGCGTGATGAACCGCCGATCGGACCTCCGCTATCATCGCCAGGAGGTGGATCTACCGGCGCTCACTGCCCTGCAGAAAGAGCTGCTCGAACATGCTGCCGGCCTCCTGCGCCCCGGCGGTGTGCTCGTCTATGCCACCTGCTCCATGGAGCCTGAGGAAAACGAGCAGAACATCCGGTGGTTTCTTGCAGGACACAAGGAGTTTTCCCTGGAATCGCTTCGCCCTTACGTGCCGCAAGAAATTGCTGAGCAATGGGCCGTAACCGATCCCCACTTCAATCCGGATTCTGGAGAGATCCAGCTTCTCCCGTCGCGACACGGGTTTTCCGGCTTCTACGTCTGCCGGATGCGGCGTCGCTGACGGTAGTGCTTTTCGTGTCCGGCTCCAGTGTGTGGCGCAGGCGGCCGCTGAACTCGTCGGCAAAGCGTCTGAGTTGCCTGTTTGATTCCGAGAACTCCGCCAGCGTAACCTCCAGCGTCTCTTCTGCCTGCTTGCGCTGGATTAGCTGGCCGAGCTCACTTCCTACCACGGACAGGGTGACCAAAAGCTCGCGATCGGGTTGCAGGATCTCGCGATTGCAGAATTCTATGACGCCCAGTACCTGCGCGCCGGCCTTGACCGGCACGGCAAGGGCCGCGTGCAGCCCGCAGGCGCGGGCGCAGGCGGCGCGAGGGAAGCTTGGATCTTCGACGACATCGGGAATCCAGACCGGTTTCCCTTCCGCCCATACGTGCCCGGGCACGCCCACACCGCAAGCCAGCCGGATGCGCTCGCTCATCAGCTTGAACTCCTCCACGGGCGCCCCCGGCTGCTGCCAGCTGACCAGGCAACGCATCACCTGGGCATCCGGCTCGGGCACCCAGAAGGCGCCGAATTCCCAGTTCAGCGTATCGCAGACCGTTTGAATGATGCTTTCCAGGACGTCCTTTACGTTATCGAACTGGGCGACGGCATTGACCAGGCAGGTTTGAAGAATGGAGGCCCGCTCAGCTTGCTTCAATTTGGTTATGTCCCTGTTCAGCCAGCGAGTGTGAATGAACTGCCCGTGTTCGAAAAGCACGTTGGCATCGATGAGAACGTAGCGAATGGAGCCGTCCTTGCAGCGCAATCGAGCCGGGTAGCCGTTCAATGTTTCGCCGCGGCACAGCCGGCGCAGGATGTCCTCAATTACATCCTCGTCGGCGTAGAAGTCGGCAATGTGCCGTCCGAGCATTTCCCGACCCAGATACCCGAGCAGCTCCAGCTGGGCTTGGTTGACGCGCAGCAAGCGACCGTCCGGGCCGACCCAGTGGATGCCGATAGGAGCGTTCTCGAAGAAATCGGCCAGCTCTTGTTCTTCGCGCCGGCGCCGGTCGATGTCCGCCTGCGTGCGCATGACGGCAAAGAGCAACGCCCTGGCAATGGCGCATTCGTCCGCTTCCCCTTTGACGAGGAAATCCTGAGCGCCCTCTCTTACAGCCTGCATGCCTGGTTTTTCGTTGCCGGCGCCGGACAGCACCACGACAGGCGTGTCCGGCCATTGTTCCGCCACCGTGCGGAAGCTCTCGATGCCATCGCTGTCGGGCAGCGCTAGATCCATAAGCACTACGTCGAACTCGCCGCCGCGCAGGGCAGCCAGAGCAGTTTCCAGTGAACGTTCCGCGCTGACCCGAAAGCTCCCGTAGTCACCTGAGCAGAGGAGCTGACGGGTGACAGCCTGGTCGTGCTCGTCCCCGTCGATTAAAAGTACCTGGATGGTCGGGACACTCATCCGGACGCCCACGTAAAGGCAATGCTGCGGTCGTTTGGGAGCCTACCCCGCTATTATGCCCCGCCTACGAACCCGCCCAAACCGCATCTTCTCATGTTTGGGTGACTCGTTTCGGCCGTATGATAGATTCTTGAGAGGAGGTACATCCGATTATGAACGCGTCGGATCTCACCGATCGTTCAACGGATGCTAGGGTTGGAGACATTTACGTTAGATGACGGACTCGGCAAATACCACAATTGCCACTTACGTTCCACTGTTGCACAGGCTGTCACGGGTAGTCAGGCAAAGGCGCGAGCAGCTGGGGCTCTCACAGGACGAGCTGGCCCAACGTTCGGGCCTCCACCGCACCTACATAAGCGACATCGAGCGCGGCGCTCGCAACCTTTCCCTGAAAAACCTCGTTCGGCTGGCTGAAGCTCTAGAGGTTCAGCCATCGACCCTGGTAGCCTGGGTCGAGCAGTCGGAGTAAAAGTCGCGGCAGGCGCAACTGACAAAGTCAGGGTCTTCGGCCCGGGCGTAATTGCATTGAGCGCCTCCGGTTCAGGGCGGCTCAAGATTTAATGCTTTAACTCCAGACGGTCGTTGGCCTTCCGGCTTTCCTGGGTAAGGGACAGGTGAGTAGGTCACAAAAGGCTAAACGACATG
>DATNRD010000570.1:0-24622 GCA_036703665.1 Candidatus Obscuribacterales bacterium | reverse complement strand
CCCCGCCGATGGCGCAAGGAAACCCAGGTGAAATCCGGTCGCGTTAGGAGTTTTTGCCTTGAATAAAGCTGAATTGGTCGATGTCGTCGCTAAGGAAGCCGGCACTACTAAAAAGGATGCCGAGCAGGTTATCAACAAGATGATGGAAACCATCATCAAGTCGGTAGCCGGCGGAGAGAAAGTTACGCTCGTGGGTTTCGGGACGTTTGAGGTCCGGCAGCGGAAGGCCCGTACCGGACGCAACCCCAAGACCAATGAACCGCTGCACATTCCGGCCAAGCGTGTTCCTGGGTTCCGGGTGGGCAAGGAGTTCAGCGAGGCGGTCAACAAGAGAAGATAGTCGCCGGAGCTCAGGGAGGCCCGTTGGAGCTACCAAAGGTAGCGGTCATAGGTTGCGGCAACTGGGGTAAGAACCTGGTGCGTAATTTTGCGCACCTGGGTGCCCTCGGGGTGGTTTGCGACGCGGATCGGGGGCGCCTGGAGCATGTTTCCCGCGAGCACCCGGAAATCCGGGTGACCGAGAGTTTCGAGAGCGTTCTGTCCGACAGTGGGATAAAGGCTGTCGTAATAGCCACGCCAAGCGACAGCCATTTCCAACTGGCCAGGCAGTCGCTTCTGGCCGGCAAGCACGTGTATGTGGAAAAGCCACTGGCCAGGGACGTCCAGCATGCAGAGGAGCTCGACAGGCTGGCCACCCAGCGCAACCTGGTGCTCATGGTTGGGCACCTGCTGCTTTACCATCCGGCCGTCAACTGCTTGAAGCAGCTCATCGCTTCAGGCGAGCTGGGCGAGCTGCTCTTCGTGCGTTCCGATCGCATGAACTTCAACACATCCCGGCGCGACTGGAGCGTCCTGTGGGACCTTGCCCCACACGATATCTCCATGATGAGCTACCTGCTCGATTGCGAGCTGACCGAGGTCTGTCGCGTGGGCGGCTGGGACACGCAAGGCGACGGCCTGGTCGACGTGGCTTACCTTGACCTCTCCTTCCCCGTGGACGGACGGATCATCCCCGGCCAGGTGCGCAACAGCTGGATCGATCCGCAAAAGCTGGTGCGCCTGACCGTCAACGGCAGCTTGAAAACAGCCGTGCTGAACGACACCCAGGTGGAAAACAAACTGGCGCTCCACAGCCTCACTCGCGAGGGGCGCATGCTTGTGGAATACCCTTCCTACCCTGATGTCGAGCCGTTGCACCTCGAGTGCGAGCACTTTCTCAAGTGCCTGATGACGGGCGACCGCCCGCGCACCGACGCCAACAATGCTTATCAGGTCGTGCGTATACTGGCTGATGTGGAAAAGAGGCTCTCCAGCCGCCCGGCGCTGAGCTATCCGCAGGCAGCCAAAGCCGGCAAGGGATAAGCGGGGGTGGCATCGGCCGCCTGCTGACGCGTGATCGCGGCGGTTTCGCCTTTCGTGAGCGCCTCCGGGGTAAACCCCGCCCGTACGAAATGGGGTTGGAGCTGCCCGGATAGCGGTGGTCGATTCGCGCGTGGTATCGAACTTCGTAATCTTGCTGCAGACATCTGACGCAGACAGGCTATAATTGGTGGTTACCCGTGCGGGAGTAATTCAGTGGTAGAATGCCTCCTTGCCAAGGAGGATGTCGCGAGTTCGAATCTCGTCTCCCGCTCCATTTGTTTTTAAGCGCTCGGCGGCGGCCTGCTCCTTGCCGCCCTTGCTTCGCTGTAATTCTCTCTTCAGCTGTCGAGGTCCCGGCGGACCTCTTTGTCTTATGTGCCACCAGTCAAGGTGCCCGGCCTGCGCGCGTGATTATCTGTCACTCGGGCGGGTAGGTCATCTTTTGTGAAATCGCATCGGCAAAAAAACGCCCGGATTACTTTTGAGCCTGTTATATTAGGCGAGAGGAGAATTGTTAATAATTTTTTCCGTTATACTCCATAGTATCGGTGCGTTGGGGGAAGGAAATGAGCGAGGAAGGGCAAGCAGCCGAAAAACCGGTCGAAGAAAAGAAGCCTTCTGAAGAGGTCAAGGATAAACCCGCAGGCGGGGCAACCGTGCAGGAGCAGCCCGCCGAGGCCGCTCCGAGCGGGCCTGAGCAGACGCTCAAGCTGCCGGCCGAGGAGATGATCAAAAGGCGCTCCCGCTGGCAGAGCAGTCTAGCTGCGCTCCGGTACGTAAGCAGCGTCTCGCGCGACAACGAGGTGCGCATACGCGATACCGACCGCGCCACCAGCATTGCGCTGCTCATCACCTGTTGTGCGGCACTGCTCGCGCTGGTGCTGCCCTTCGACTGGCTCTCGCAGCATCGCTTACCCTTCGTGCTGGCGGCAGACCTGCTCGTCGGTGTGTCGTTGTTGATGTATGTGGCAAACCGCTTCGGCATCGTAACCACGCTGACGCCGCGTCAGGCGCTTCTTACCTGGCAGTTGATGCTGGGCTCGAGCTTGCTGGGCATCTTCCTGGCTGTCAATCTCGGGCTCGTCATCGCCATCATCGTGGCCAATACCCCACCCATCAAGCTGACGCAGTAAGCCCGGTGCGTCACCGACAGTCCCACCCGCACTGCGGGGCACGAAAGCACGACGGCAAAGGGGCTTGAGGGCCCCGAATCGTGGCGCGTTTTTGCCGGGGGCGCCTCGCCTGTTCCCTGGGTCGGCCTCCGTGGCGGGCAGCCCGACCGGCAACATAAAGAGATCCGCGTGTCTGAAACTGAGCCTCAATCCTGCGTGCTACAATCGGCTTTTGCCTCGGTCGGATCAAGTACCGGCGCGCATTTTGTTTGATGCCGGATATGCCTCAGGACAGGGCAGCTTGCCAGAAGCCGGCATCGCCTGGAACGGGCCTCTATCCGGCAACGAGGTTGTCGACAACGGCGGCGGGACGCGCCCCATAAGCGAGGAACAGGAACAGCAATGAAGGTCAACCTTGAAAAGCAAGGGAAAAATGTAATTCAACTAGGTGTCGAGCTGGAGCCTGAAAAGGCTATGCGGGCCTACGAGATGGCGTGCCGCCAGCTCAGCCACAAGGTCAACATTCCTGGCTTCCGCAAGGGCAAGGCACCGCGCAATATCATCGAGAAGACGCTGGGAGTCGACTATATCAAGCGGGAGGCCCTGGAGGACCTGGTGCCCAGACTGCTTAACACTGCCATCCTGGACGAAAACCTGGATGTCATAACCGAGCCGGAGATCGAGTCCTGCAAGTTCGAGCTGGGTGAGCCGCTTACGCTTACGGCTCGTTTCGAGGTGCGTCCGGAGGTAGTCCTGGGTCAGTATCAGGGCGTATCGGTCGAGGTTTCCCAGGCCGAGCTGCCGGCAGACGCCATGGACCGGGCGCTTGCCAATGTTGCTGAATCCAAGTCTTCGCTCCAGTCAGTGGCCGATCGTCCGGTCAAGGTCGGTGACACCGTCGTCCTGGATTTCGAGTGCTACGTCAACGACAAGCTGGTAGAGGGAGGCAAGGCGCAAGGGCTTATCCTGGAGGTGCGCGAAGGCAACTTCCTGGAAGGGTTCTGCGAGCAGCTGGTCGACAAGGAGCCTGGCAAGCAGTTTGAGGTCAAAGTTCGCTTCCCTGACGAGTACCGTAACCGAGAGCTGGCCGGCAACGACGCGCTCTTCAAGGTGGAGATAAAGGGCATTCGCGAGCGCTTCGTGCCCCCGGTCGACGATGAGCTGGCCGAATCAGTCGGTCAGAACTCGCTTGCGGCGCTGAAGGAGCTTATTCAGGCCAGGCTTGATGATGAGCTGGCGGCCGAGAACGAGTCGCGAGCCCAACGCGCCGTCGTAGACGCGGTCATCGCCTCGGCGCAGGTCGACATCCCGGAAACCATGATCGACCGCGAGCACGAGTTGCTCATGCGCCAGGTAAGGCGAATGGTCGAGCAGAACGAGCAGAGTTGGGAGGACTTCGAGCAGTCGCCTGAGTTTGCCGCGGTAAACGAGTCCAAGCGGGCCGAGGCCAGCCAACGCGTGTTGACCAGCCTGGTTCTCGGGGCGATCGTGCGGGCAGAGAAGATCTCGGTCGAAGACCAGGAGATGGTGCCCTACTTGAACGAGATAGCCAGGCGTTACGATGTGCCGATCGAGCGCGTGGCGCGCGACCAGGAGGTCAGGCGCCAGGTGATGGAGGAGATCCTGACTCAGAAGGTAGTGCAGTTCCTTGTCAGCCAGGCGCAGATCAAGTTCGTGCCGGAAAACCAGATCGTGCAAGAACAGACCGCTGCCTCTGAAGGTAAAGCCAAGCAGGCGGCCGCCGCTGCAGAGAGCAAGGAAGGTTGAGCCGGCTTGCCCCCAGTTGTGCCGGCCTGCCGTTGTGTGGCACAGGCATAGTCGGCGTCCGGTCGACCTGGCTTATCACTCGTTTGGCTAAGGCTTACGGACAGGGGAGCCCTTATAATAAAGATCTGTTGACAGTACGTTTAATCTAGGATCGACGCCGAGACTGTCTGATGTAAAGTGTATAGAGTCCTTGGAAAAGGCAGGAACGCCAATGCAAAAGCCCCCATCTTACAAGCAGCTGTACGACATCTGGAGCCAAAGCCCGCTGGCCGGGTTTCCGCCGTCTGCTTACTATCCGCCTACGGTAATTGAGACGACCGCCCGCGGAGAACGAGCCTTCGACATCTTCTCGCGCCTTTTGCGGGAGCGCATCGTCTTCCTGGGGCTGCCCATCGACGACACGGTGGCCAATCTGGTAGTGGCGCAGCTCCTGCTGCTGGAAGGGGAAGATCCGGAGAAGGACATCCGCCTGTACATCAATTCACCGGGTGGCTCCGTCACTGCCGGTATCGCTATTTACGACACCATCCAGCACATCCGCTCGGATGTGTCGACCATCTGCCTCGGGCAGGCTGCCAGCATGGGAGCGTTCTTGCTGGCTGCCGGCACCAAGGGCAAGCGCCTGGCCCTGCCGCACTCGCGCATACTCATCCACCAGCCGCTGGGCGGGGCGCAGGGGCAGGCTACCGACATCGAAATCCAGGCCAGAGAGATCATTCGCATCAAGCGCCAGCTCAACGAGCTGATGGCTTTGCACACAGGGCAGTCGGTCAAGCAAATCGAGAAAGACACCGATCGTGACAACATCATGACCGCGCAAGAGGCCAAAGAGTACGGGATTGTCGATGATGTCATCGTCAGGCTGGATAAGCAGCCCGATCTAGCGGCCGTGTGATCGGAAAGCAGGGACTCTCCCGGCTCCCGCCTCTATAGACAGGAAATCCAATGCCGAAGCAATCAGACAATCGACTAAAGTGCTCCTTCTGCGGCAAAAGCCAGGACCAGGTCAAAAAGCTGATCGCCGGGCCGGGCGTGTATATATGCGACGAGTGCGTGGACCTGTGCAACGAGATTCTCGACGAGGAGCTCTTCGACGGCGGAGCGCATCCGGCCCCGGCCGAGTCGGTCGTGCCGCAGCTGGTGGACATCCCCAAGCCCGCTGAAATAAAGGCTTTTCTCGATCAGCACATAGTCGGTCAGAACACGGCCAAGAAAATCCTGTCCGTAGCCGTTTACAACCACTACAAGCGCATCAGCCACAACTCCGAGCTGTCAGACCAGGTCGAGATTCAGAAGTCCAACATTCTTCTTGTCGGTCCGACCGGTTCCGGCAAGACTCTTCTGGCGCAAACCCTGGCCAAGATTCTCGATGTCCCGTTCGCCGTAGCCGACGCCACGACGCTGACCGAGGCCGGCTACGTGGGCGAGGATGTGGAGAACATTCTGCTCAGGCTGTATCAGGCTTCCGACTACGACATCAAGAAGGCCGAGCGCGGCATCATCTACATCGATGAAATCGACAAGATCTCGCGCAAGTCCGAAAACACCAGCATAACGCGCGACGTCAGCGGCGAGGGCGTGCAGCAGGCGCTGCTCAAGATGATCGAGGGCACGGTCGCCAACGTGCCGCCCCAGGGAGGGCGCAAGCACCCGCATCAGGAATTCATCCAGATCAACACCGCCAACATCTTGTTCATCTGTGGCGGCGCCTTTGTCGGGCTCGACAAGATCGTCGAGACGCGGATTTCCTCGAGCCGCTCCATGGGCTTCGGCAGCAGTCCTCCTCCCACGGCCAGAGAACGTGAGGAGCGGGCCAGCAAGATCCTCAAGGAGCTTGTTCCCGATGACCTCGTCAAGTTCGGGCTGATTCCCGAGTTTGTCGGGCGCGTGCCTGTGGTGGCCGTCCTCGAGGCGCTGGATGTGGAGGCGCTGGTGAAGATCCTCATCGAGCCCAAGAACGCCATCGTCAAGCAATATCAACAGCTTCTTGCCCTGGACGGCGTCGAGCTCAAGTTCGATCAGGATGCCATTCGCGCCCTGGCCGAGGAGGCGATCAAGCGCAAGACCGGCGCCCGGGCGCTGCGGGCCATCGTCGAAGAAATCATGCTCGACATCATGTACGAAGTACCCTCTCGTTCGGACATCAAGGTCTGCCACATCACCAAAGAGCTGGTGGAGAAGCGCTCGACCGCCGAGCTGCTTCAGCTGCCCAGCAAGACTAAACTGAGAGGCGAAATCGCCTGAGCGCAAGCCTACACGGACAAACAATGGCGGACCTTAGCACCACCATTTTTCCTCTTATCCCTCTCAGGGACGTGGTTGTCTTCCCGCAGATGGTTACACCGCTGTTCGTGAGCAGGGCCAAGTCCATTGCTGCTCTGGAACAGGCTCTCCTGCGCGACGACAGGCTGGTGGTGCTGGTGTCTCAGAAAGATCCCGAATGCGAGGAGCCGGCTGAAGGCGACATCTACGAAATAGGCACGCTGGCTGAAGTCATGCAGATGCTCAAGCTGCCGGACGGTACGGTGAAGGTGCTGGTCGAGGGCTCGTGCCGCGTCAATCTCGACTTCTTCTACGACGACGACAGCCACCTGTCGGCACGGGTGTCGGAGCTGGAGGAAACGGTAAGGGACGATCTGGCGACAAAGACGCTCATTCGGGTCTCGGTGGAGAAGTTCGAGCAGTTCGTAAAATCGACCAAGAAGATCAACCCGGAAAGCCTGCTGGCCGTATCCGGAATCGGGCAGCCGGGGCGCCTTGCGGACATCATCGCCACATACCTGGGTCTGGATGTGGCCGAGCGCCAGCGCTGCCTGGAGATCGTCGACAGCACGGAGCGGCTGGAGTACGTCAGCCAGCTTCTTTCCAGGGAGCTGGAGCTGGCCGACCTCGAGCAGCAGATCCACGACCGCGTCCGCTTCAATCTGGAGAAGACGCAGCGTGAGTATTACCTGCGTGAGAAGCTTAGGATCATTCAGGAAGAGCTCAACGCCGACAGCGAGCAGGTAGGCGAGATCAACGAGTACAAGCAGAAAATTGCCAAAGCCAAGATGCCTGATGCCGCCCACGAGAAGGCCATGAAGGAGCTGCAGCGCCTGGAGAAGATGATGCCGCAGACGGCCGAGGCTGCTGTCATTCGCACGTATCTCGACACGCTTGTCGGCATGCCTTGGTCGAAGCGCTCGCGAGACATGATGGACCTCGGCCGTGCCGAGAGAATTCTGGAGGAGGACCACTACGGGCTGGAGAAGGTCAAGGAGCGCATCCTCGAGTATCTTGCTGTGCGCAAGCTCTCGAAGCAGCCGCTCGGCACGATCCTCTGCCTGGTGGGCCCGCCCGGGGTGGGCAAGACCAGCCTTGTCAAATCAATTGCCCGGGCATTGAACCGCAAGTTCGCGCGCATCAGCCTCGGTGGCATCAACGACGAAGCGGAAATTCGCGGGCACAGGCGCACGTACATCGGCGCCATGCCGGGGCGCATCATTCAGGCCATCAAGCAGGCGGGCACGAAGAATCCGGTCATACTGCTCGATGAGATCGAGAAGATGACGCGCAGCTACATGGGCGATCCCACGGCCGCCATGCTGGAGGTGCTCGACCCCGACCAGAACGAGAACTTCACCGATCACTACCTCGATGCTCCGTTCAGCCTGCGCGAGGTGATCTTCGTCGCCACGGCCAATGCCCTGGATTATGTGCCTCGCCCCCTTTATGACAGGCTCGAGGTCATACGCATCTCCGGTTACACCGAAGAAGAAAAGGTCGCCATCGCCGAAGGCCACATCATTCCCAAGACTCTGGACAAGCACGGACTTTCCGGCAAGCAGCTGAAAGTGACGGCACCGGCGATTCGCAAAATCATCCAGGAGTATACGCGGGAAGCGGGCGTGCGGGCGCTCGAGCGTTCGCTGGCTGCGATCTGCCGCAAGGTGGCGACGGAGATCGTCAAGAACAAAGAGACGGCCGTGCGGGTGACACCACAACTGGTGCCGAAGTACCTGGGTCCTGCCAAAATAGTAAGAGAGACAGAGGCCCGCGGACCGCACGTGGGCATCGTGACCGGGCTGGCCTGGACGGAAACAGGCGGCGAAACGCTGTCGATCGAGGTCAATACAATGCCCGGCAAGGGCAGGCTGCAATTGACCGGGCAGCTCGGCGAGGTCATGAAGGAGTCGGCGCAGGCCGCCTTCAGCTACATCCGCAGTCACGCGGACCATCTGGGTGTGGATCCGGGATTTCAGGAGAATCTGGACATCCATGTGCACATCCCCGAGGGCGCCATCCCGAAAGACGGGCCGTCGGCGGGCATCGCGCTGGCGCTGGCGCTGGTGTCGGCGATCTCCAAGCGACCGGTGCGCACGAGCCTGGCCATGACCGGCGAGATAACCTTGCGCGGGCGGGTGCTGGCCGTGGGCGGGCTCAAGGAGAAGGTCCTGGCGGCGCTGCGGGCCGGTATCAAGACCGTGCTTTTCCCGCGCGCCAACGAAAAAGACCTGGAGGAGATTCCCGAGTACGTCAAGTCGAAGCTGGAGCTGGTCCCGGTCGCTCATCTCGATGAGGTGCTTGCCATCGCCTTCAAGTCCAAAGCCAAGACCGCCTCTGGCTCCGGCGCCAAGGGACGCGCTGTGCAACGCCACGTGAGTCGGCGAACCGCCAAACAGAGGGTATAAGGCGCGCTGCACCGGGGCGATCTCTTGGCAGCGCCTTGTTAAGCCAAAGAAAAGATTGCACGGGGCGGGGCCGTGCTGCTTTTGGGCTATGATCAATAGATCGGCTCCGGCCGGTGCGCTCGAGTCCGCTTCCGGCGCGGTAGATGAGAGTTTTGCCTCTAAAGGCGAGCGGCAGTCGCTGCCGCCAGTCCGTGCGAAAACAGGAGTATCTCATGGTGACGGCTGAAACGACCAACAAGAACCTGGCGTATTTGCGAATGGACGATGAGTACGTCAACCCCGTGCTGCATCGCCCCCACCGCATTGTCGCCGAGCGGGCAAAAGGTTCTTACATCTACGACATGAACGGCGACGCCTACCTGGATTTCACGACAGGCATAGCCGTCAACAACGTGGGGCACTGCCACCCGAAGGTGGTCGCTGCGGTACAGAAGCAGGCGGCGGAACTGATGCACACTTCAGTGGTTACGCACCACAAGGGGTACATCGAGCTGGCCAAGAAACTGGTGGAGATTACGCCCCCCTCCTTGAATTCCGTGTTCCTGGCCAACAGCGGCGCCGAAGCCGTCGAAGGCGCCATCAAGCTGGCGCGCTACGTCACCGGACGGCCGGGAATCGTCAACTTTCGCGGCTCCTTCCACGGGCGCACCTTCATGACCATGGCGCTTACGACCTCGAAGCTGTATTACCGGGAGAAGTACGAGCCGTTTGCCCCGTCCATTTACACCCTGCCTTATCCCTACGTGTACCGGTCGCACTTTCGCGGCAATCCGGAGGCTTGCGTGGAGGATTGCATAGGGCAGTTCGACGTGTTGTTCAACCAGTTCATCCATCCCGAGCAGGTGGCAGCCATCATCGTCGAGCCCGTGCAGGGCGAGGGTGGTTACATAGTGCCGCCGCAGAGCTTTCTCGAGAAGCTGAGGCAGGTGGCGGACAAGCACAAGATTCTGCTCATTGTCGATGAAGTTCAAACGGGCTTCGGCCGCACAGGCAAGATGTTCGCCGTGGAGCACTGCGGTATCGAGCCGGACATCATGGTGATGGCCAAGGGGATCGCCGGCGGCATGCCGCTGTCGGCGTTCATCTCGCGCAAAGAGCTGACGGCCAAATGGCCTGCCGGCCGGCATGGCACCACATTCGGTGGCAACCCGGTCTCCTGCGCCGCCGCGCTTGCCACCATCGCGGTGCTGCTCGAGGAGAAGCTCCCCGAGCGGGCAGCCAGGCTGGGCGCCCAGATGCTCGAGCGCCTGACGAAGTTCGCTGAGGGCAAGTCCCACATCGGCGAGGTGAGAGGGCTGGGTCTGATGATTGCCGTCGAGTTCAACGACAGGGAGGGCAATCCGAGCAAGGAGATTGCCGAGAGGGTGGCCGCCAAATGCTTCGAGAACAAGCTCCTGGTTTTAACCTGCGGCAGCCACGGGCACGTGATAAGGCTGATCCCGCCCCTCAATATATCCGATGAGGAAGCAGAATCCGGGATCAAAATTCTCGAGCAGTGCATGACAATTTGAGTATTTGACCTTCGGCGCCCGGCAGAGAGACCGGGCGCGCTCACCAGATATGGACCTCGAAAACCAGCGACGTTGCAGGAGAGAAGAAATGAGCACTACCGCAAAGAGTCTCGAGTCCCCCAAAGGCAAAGGCGACATGCCGCAGGTGTACAACAACTACATAGGTGGACGCTGGGTGAAGGCCAGGAGCGGGGAGACCTTCCCGAGCGTCAATCCGGCTAATGTCGAGGAAGTGGTGGGGCATTTCGCCTCATCAGGGCCGGAAGACGTCAACGCCGCCGTCGAGGCTGCCGCGCAAGCGTACCCTGAGTGGCGGCACACGCCTGCCCCCCAGCGCGCCGACATCCTGCTCAAGGCCGCCCACATTCTGGAGAAGCGCAAGGAGGAGCTGGCCACCGTCATGGTGCGCGAGATGGGCAAGGTCATCAAGGAAGCCCGCGGGGACGTTCAGGAAGCGATCGACATGGCCAAGTACATGGCCGGCGAAGGGAGGCGCCTTTTCGGGCACACCGTGCCTTCGGAACTGCGCGACAAATTCGCCATGGCCGTGCGGGCACCGCTGGGGGTGGTGGGTGTGATTACGCCCTGGAACTTCCCTGTAGCGATTCCCAGCTGGAAGATCTTCCCGGCGCTGGTCTCCGGCAACACGGTCGTTTTCAAGCCGGCGACCGACACGCCCTTGTGCGCGGTCAAATTCGTGGAAGCGTTGATTGAAGCCGGCGTTCCTGCCGGCGTGCTCAACCTGGTCACCGGCCAGGGCGGCAAGGTCGGTATGGCGCTTGTCGAGCATCCTCTGGTGCGCGGCATCTCCATTACCGGCTCCACCGAGGTCGGCCGCCGCGTGGCCGGACGTTGCGGCGAGCTGATGAAGCGCGTCTCCTGCGAGCTAGGTGGCAAGAACGCCATCTGCGTGATGGAGGATGCCGACATGGAACTGGTCATGGATGGAGCGCTCTGGGGAGCCTTCGGTACGAGCGGCCAGCGCTGCACGGCCACCAGCAGAATCATCGTGCACAGCAAGGTGTACCATGAATTTCTCGAGCTTTTCGCCGACCGCACCAGGAAGCTGACGCTCGGTTTCGGGCTCGATCCCAAGGTTGAGGTCGGTCCGGTCATCAACAAGAGCCAGCTCCAGAGCATCAACAGCTACGTGCGGATTGGACTGGAGGAAGGAGCCAAGCTCGTCTGCGGCGGCAAGATCGCCGACAAGGGCGAGCTTGCCAAAGGCTGCTTCCACGAGCCTACCATCTTCTCCGATGTCAAACCAAATATGCGCATCGCCCAGGAAGAGATTTTCGGACCTGTGGTGGCGGTCATCCCTGTACACTCCTTCGAAGAGGCAATCGAAGTTGCCAACGGCACGCAGTACGGTCTCTCGCTGTCCATGTACACAAGGGACGTAAACCGGGCCTTCAAGGCCATGGAGGAGCTGGAGTCGGGCATCGTCTACATAAACGCCCCGACCATCGGCGCGGAAATCCAGCTGCCCTTCGGCGGTGTCAAGCAGACCGGCAACGGTCACCGCGAAGCAGGCATCACCGCCATAGAGCAGTTCACCGAGTGGAAGGCTGTCTACGTCGACTATTCCGGCAAGCTGCAGAAGGCGCAGATCGACACCTATTCCACCGAGCAAGGATGATTGACCGTATTGCACTCAAGAGGAATTGGGAGACGAAGCTATGGACTTTGATTTTACTCCGGAGCAACTAGCCATCCGGAAACACATGCGCGAGTTCGCCGAGCGCGAGATTGCTCCTGTTGCAGCGAAGAACGACAGAGATTGCAAGTTCGACTGGGATATCGCCAAGAAGATCTTCGCGGAGGGCTTTCTCGGCTGCCCCATTCCGGAAGAGTACGGCGGGCTCGGGCTGGATTACATCGCCTACGGTCTTATGACCGAAGAGGTCAACCGCGTGTGCTCGTCCACTCGCACACTCTTTTCGGTGCAGACGTCGCTGGTTGCTCTCACCATTTACAAGTGGGGCACGGAAGAGCAAAAGCGCTATTACCTGCCGAAGCTTTGCAGCGGCGAGTTCATAGGCTGCTTCGGCTTGACCGAGCCCGAGGCCGGCAGCGATGCCGGCAATCAGCAGACGCGTGCCGTCAAGGACGGCAACGATTATCTGCTTTCCGGGCAGAAGGTCTGGATCTCCTGTGGCTCGATTGCCACGCATGCCTTGGTCTTCGCCACAGTAGATCCGGCCCTGGCTCACAAGGGCATCGTCTGCTTCATTGTCGACACCAAGTCCAAGGGCTTCTCGGCACAGCCGATCAAGGGCAAGCTCGGGCTGCGTGCCTCCGACACCTCATCGCTGTTTCTCGACTCCGTGCGCGTTCCCAAAGAGAACATGCTCGGCCAAGTCGGGGATGGTTTCGCGGTTGCCATGTCGGCGCTCGATAACGGGCGCTTCTCCGTGGCGGCAGGCGCGGTCGGGTTGATCCAGGGCTGCATCGATCAATGCACGAATTATGCTATGCAGCGAAAGACGTTCGGCGAGCCGATCGGTCACCACCAGCAGGTGCAAGCGATGATAGCGGATATGGTGGCGGACTGCGAGGCGGGCAGACTGCTCTACCTGCGCGCCGCGCACCTGAAGAACAAGGGCGTGCGCAACACGCTCGAGACATCGATCGCCAAGCTCTTCTGCGGTGAAGCTGCCAACCGTGCTGCGCACAACGCGGTGCAGATCTTCGGCGGCTACGGATATTCCGACGAGTATCCCGTGGAGCGCTACTTCCGCGACGCCAAGGTGCTCAACATCTACGAAGGCACCCGCGAGATTCAGCGCATCATCATCGCGCAGGACGCGCTCGGCATCCGCTACGCCAACGGCAAGCCCAGCGGCCGGCCCACGGCTCTGGCGGCCGTCTAGCGCCAATGCCGTTCACTTAACCTGGGGGCGCGGGCAATTTGGAGGTAAGCGCTCTCAGGGTTCCGAACGCAATCCGTCGTAAAGTGAGCGGCGCTGCCGGTAGCGCTAGCGACAGCCCATGCCGGAAGTGCTCCCGGGAAAACGCCGAGAATTTTAGATGGCGACCGGAATGTCAGGAGGACTTGAGGAAGCTTCACCTCTTGACCTGGTAACGGCGGCAGCAGGGGTAAGATTGGGTGCAGCTTGATTGGCTGTGCGTCTGTTGGCAACCGTCGGTGCTAAAGGAGTTTACTATGCCTGGAACATACAAGATGACCGAAGTAGTCGGCACCTCGAGCAAGAGCTTCGCCGATGCCGTTCAGGAAGGCGTCAAGCGTGCCGCCAAGAACCTGCGCAATCTTGGCTGGTTCGAGGTTGTCGAGCAGCGCGGGCTGATCAAAGAAGGACAGGTTGCCGAATTCCAGGTGACAATCAAGATCGGCTTCAAGCTGGAAGACTAGCCCGGCAGAATCCACGCGCTGCCGGTCACTTTGATCGAGCAAATCTTCGCCGAACTTGTCATTCTGAGGGAGCCCTTCGCATACTCCAGCAGCCTGGCTTCTCATTGACAGCATCCGCTCAGGGCAGGCTGTGCGACCGAAGAATCTCACCTTCCCAGCGCGACCGTTTGACAAGATCTTTCGCCGCTGAGTTTATCCTGAGCGGCAGCGAAGGACCTCAGGGTGACAGTTGCCAATGCCGCTGATCAGACGTGGCAAACAGGGATCCGCGCCAGTCCGTCCAGGAAGTTAGAAGCCTGTGCAGCGCGCATCCTGCCCCGTATGCCGCTGGCTCTGCTACCTTTGCGCACGTAACGAGGTCTGTATAGGGCTGTGCTGATTCCGACAGGGCATCGCTGCCGGGTTGAAGCGTGTTGGCACGGTGCCGTTCTGCCCGTTCGACACCGGAGCGGTGGAATTCCATTCCCGCTAGCTAAGACGGGATCGTTTCCCCGCTTGGCTGCTTGTCCGCCATGCATGCCCAGGGCAAGGCGAGCAGCCAGGACAGGCTATTGGCTGCAAGGGACGCTAGGTACCGAAGATCCTGTCGCCGGCGTCACCCAGTCCCGGCACGATGTAGCCGTGCTCGTTGAGATGATCGTCGACAGCGGCAACCGTTATTTTGACGCTGGGGAATTTGTCGTGAACTTTCTTTATGCCCTCAGGCGCAGCCACGAATGAGACCAGATGAATTGTCTGCACCTTCAGCTCGGCAAACAGGGAGATGGCAGCTACTGCCGAGCCGCCGGTGGCAAGCATCGGATCGAGCACATAGATTCTGCTCTCGGGAGGCAGGGCGTCCGGCAGCTTGGCGTAGTAGGAGATTGCTTGCAGTGTGGCTTCATCTCGGCGCAGGCCGACGTGGTAAATTTTTGCGTTGGGAAGAAGATCTTGAGCTGCCTCAGACAAGATCAGTCCGGCTCTGAGTATGGGCGCAAGAATTACGTAGTCGCTGATTACAACGCCGCCAGCCGGTCCGAGCGGTGTCTCCACGCCCACTTGCCGGTGACCAACATCGCGGAGCGCTTCGTACACCAGATAGCGGCTCAGTTGAGAGGCAAGCCGCCTGAACTCCCCGGATGGCGTCTGGTAATCGCGTATGCGCGTAAGCGACTGCTGAACGAGCGGGTGATCGCAAACCTGCACAGGTGCTACGGCTGATGTCATGTCTGTTTCTGCTCCCGATTTCTGTAACCTACACTGGCCCGGTAACGACGTTGCCGAGCATCTTCCGGCATAGCTGCCTGGCCCAGCCGTCCGCCTCGACGATCTCTTCCAGGCAGGGCTGCGCCACCGGGTTATGCTTCTCGAGTACCTTTTCTATGTAATAAGGGATGTCCGTAAACTTGATCTGTCCGGCCAGGAAGCTTTCCACCACTACCTCGTTGGCGGCATTGAGAACGCAGGGAAGCGTGTCCTCATGACCGGCTACCCGCCGTGCAATGGCAAGGCAGGGAAACCGCGCCAGGTCAGGCTCTTCGAAGGTGAGGCTGCCCAATTTCACGAGATCCAGACGAGGCACCTGCTTCGAGGGCACGCGCTCGGGCCAGAAAAGCGCAAAGTGAATGGGCAGGCGCATGTCCGGCAAGCCCATTTGACCGATAACCGATCCGTCCATGAACTCGACTGCCGAGTGTAATATGGACTGCGGATGGATTACCACGCGTACGTGCTCCGGCGAAATGTCGAACAGCCAGCGCGCCTCGATGATCTCCAGGCCCTTGTTCATAAGCGTGGCCGAATCGATGGTGATCTTGGGTCCCATCGACCAGTTGGGATGGCGCAGGGCATCGTCCCTGGTGGCACGGGCGATCTCATCCCGCGACCATGTGCGGAACGGCCCGCCGGAAGCGGTCAGCCAGATCTCCGAAATGTCGCTCAGTTTGTAGCCTGCCATTGACTGGAAGATGGCGGAATGCTCGCTGTCGACCGGAACAATCCGGGCATTGTGATGCCGTGCCATCGGCATGACCAGGCAACCGGCCGCCACCAGGGTTTCCTTGTTGGCCAGGGCAATTGTCTTGCCTAGCCGGATGGCCGCAACTGTTGGAGCCAATCCCAGGAAACCGACCACGCCGGTAACCACAGTCGCTGCGGCCGGATGAGTGGCAACGCTTACCAGTCCCTCTTCACCGTAGACAATCTCGGGCCGATGGGCATCGGAGGAAAAACGTTCTGTCAGTGTCGCGGCGCTGTCTGCATCCGGGACGCAGACCAGCTCGGGTCTGAAGGTGGCTACCTGCTCCACGAGCAGATTCAAGCGCCCGGCTCCGGCAGCCAGCGCCACCACCCTGATGTCCTCAGCGTGAGCGCCGGCGATTTCAAGCGTCTGGCGGCCGATGGAGCCTGTCGAGCCTAAGATGGAGATGCCTTTCACAAAAGCCTTCTTGAGCAGCAAGGGGCGCTGTACGGAAACCAAGCGCTGGGTGAATTTTATCCCGTCCGCAGCGGTAGACCTAGATTGCCCGGTTAATTCCCGAGCTGGCCCTGTTGGAAGCGCCGCTGGTGGCGACAAAGACTGCGCCTCGTCCACGCGGCGCTCGGCGTTGCTTACAGGCTCGGACACCCGAGAATCTCAGCCGGGAGGCTCTCAGCGTGCAGGAGATCCTTCAGTGCGGCGCCATTGTGAGAGCAGGCAAGGACCTCAGGAGGACAGTGTGCCACAGGCAAAAGCAATGAGCGCTATCTGGGAGGCAGAGCCGGGGGAAGCTCGATGTTGTTGAGTGCTCCCGATTGAATGAGCGAGCGTATGAAGGTGAGTGCCACCTCGCGCCGTTGCGCCTGGTAGAGGCTGCCACCCCAGAAGGCATAGGGATTGCCGTAGAGCAAGTAAGGCGCCAGCGGCATCGAGACGTTGCCGGGTGGATACCGGTTGCCCTTGGCCAGCTCGTCATAGGAGAGCTTCTGAGCCTGGCGCAGCATCTCGAGGGCTTCGTCGAGCTTGCGCATCGTTTCTGGGTTGTCCATCTGCGCCTGCCCGCCGCTCAGCACGCCATCAATGATTGGCTTCATGGCTTGCGTCATGAGCACGTCTGCCAGGTAAATGCGGAAGTACGGGTTGCTGGAATTCTGCACGCCCTCCCGCAAGATCTTCTCCTCGAGGGCCAGCGCGCTTTCGGACAGACCAGACATGCGCTTGAAATAGGTCATGACGTCGGTGCGCCTGTCCATGCTGTCGAATCCCTGGCTCTGCCCGGTCATCTTGGCCATGTAGGCTTCGCTGACCTGGATGCGCTGCATATCGACATCCTGCCTCTGCCCGTCGATTTCGATGACCTTCAAGCCAGCCGGGTAGTGGTGCCGTTTGGGCGGATTCTCGCCGCTCGCCTGGAACCAGAAGAAGTAGCCGTTGTCGTCGACCCAGTGCCTGAGCTTAATCTCCGGCGGCAGCCCGGTGATCTTGAGCGTATTGAACTGATAGCCGGAGGTGAGCTTGCGGTCGAAATCGGGATCGTCGTAACGCAGCTCGAGAGTGCCGTTTGCCACCGGGTTTTCAATCGGCCTGTCGCCGGCTGGGGTTGTTGGAGAGTCCGGGCGGCGCCAACCATAGAGCAGGTCAATCTTCGGTGTGGTGCCGGTGGTTGTTATCTCAATTCCCTGCGGCTGCACCAGCGGCTTCCGGTCGCCCGGGTCCCAGCCCTTGAAAAAGTCAAGGCTGTCCGAGAGCAAACCGGACTTGTCGCTTGTCGTGTCCTGCCCGGATCTCAGCTCGCCGCCCATGGATCTCGCCTGATGCTGCTCATGACGTCACTAATATCTTGGACATCTGAGCGACAGTCAATGTGAGATCCACGTATGGCAGCGGTAGCAGCTACCGCTCACGGCCTTTTGGGTTGCGCCTGCATGGCACCAGAGGCAAAGGCGCCGGGCGGCGCTGCTGGCGCCAATGATCTGCGCGTGGAGCCTGCCTACGCAACGGGGATCCAGCTATACACCGGGGATCCACCGATACGCGGGCGGGGATAAACCCCGCCCGTACAGATGGTGTTGGTGACTTGTAATTGGCTCCATCTGGGGGCGCGGGCATCTTGCCCGCACCCTAGCCCGGACGACCGGGACTTATGATTTAGAACCAGTTCCACCAGGGACCGACACCCTGACCGAACGGACCGCCCAGCTTCTTGGCTTGACCAGGAGGCAGCCCGCCCTTTTTAGCCAACCCCGGCGGCACGAAGCGAGAATTGAAAGGTCGTCCGTACCAGCGATTGTCGCGCCCGTCGAACCAGCGTCCGTCACGGAACCAGCCGCCCCTGTTATTGAACCGCCCGTCGAACCCGCCGCGCCGCCCGCGGAAGAAGTCGTCATCATCGAAACGATTGCTCAGCACTCTGTGCGCACGCTTGTGCCGTGCGTCCAGCACCTCATGCAGGCGGTCGTGCCCGCGATCTGACATGTTCGGGAAACGGTCGTGGATGCGGTCGTGTAACCTGTCCTGGCGATCGTGAAAGCGATCGTGCAGGCGTTCGCGCAGCTCCTGGCGACGCTCGCGCCAGTCGTCATCATCATCGTGAGCGCTCGCCGCAAACGGCATGGCCAGACCGATGCCGGCAGCCAGGATGCCACCGGTTACTATTGCTAAAAGCCCTTTGTCTCTCATAAGCCAATCAGCCTCTTCTCGTACCACACACCCGGACCACACAACACCCGGTAAGCAATGACGAGCGGATGAGCCTCTGGTTTCGACGCGGGAGCATTATGAGAAATTATTAACCGCGTTGCATGCCCTTGCCGTGGGGCTTGGTCAGCTTGGTGAGTTCGCTCCTGCACGCATATGGGGGCGGCTCGATGGCATTGCCATGCCAGCTGCCTGAGATCGCCCACTGCCAGATGCTGCCGAGCTCCTGAGCGGACGGGCGCTTGAAAGTAACGTTGCGTGCGCGCGGCGGTAAACGCCGCCGCGGTGACAAACCCCACCCGTACGACTCTAGATAGAGTCGGAAGCAGCGTCTGAAACGTTTCGAGAAGCACAGGTGATGGAACCCGGAAACTGTCATCCTCTTACGACGGAGCTCGAGCGGAGCAGAGCGGTCCTGGGGAGCCCTTCGCATGCTCCAGCAGCCTGGCTTCGCTTTCACAGCACTCGCCCAGGGCAGGCTGCACGACCGAAGGAACTATCTCGTCTTCAAGCCGACACGAGATCCTTCGCGCTGCGCCGCCCGCGCCGGCCGCGATGCCGTTCACTTTACGACGGATTGGGTTCGGAACCCAGGGAGCGCAGGCGTCGCGCCTGTGCGAGCGGGCAGGATGCCCGCGCCCCCAGGTTATAAGTGAATGGCATCGCGCCTAGCGGCGTTCGGCAATCTCGGAGAGAATTCGGCCGAGAAATGCATCGACTTCCATCACCCCGAGGTCTCCCTCCTGGCGATGACGGACTGCTACGGTGCCTGCCGAGACTTCCTGGTCTCCGATGACGAGCATGTAGGGGATCTTGTGCGTTTGCGCCTCGCGAATCTTGTAGTTGATCGTCTCGGAGCGATCATCCAGCTCCACCCGGATGTCCCTTGCTTTGAGGCGATCGGCCAGAGCACGCGCGCAATCCCGGTGACGGTCGGCAATCGGCAGCACGGCTACCTGGGTAGGCGCAAGCCAGGTCGGGAAGGCACCGGCGTAGTGCTCTATGAGCCCGCCACAGAATCGCTCCAGAGAGCCAAGCACGGCACGGTGGATCATCACCGCCTGGTGACGCCCACCATCCTCGCCGATGTAGCTGACGTCGAACCGGCGCGGCAAGTTGAGATCGACCTGCACGGTCGGACCCTGCCACTCACGCCCGATGGCATCGTAGAGCTTGATGTCGATCTTGGGCGCGTAGAACACACCGCCACCCTCGTCGATGTCGTAGCTCATGCCGCGTGCCTTGAGCGCCGCCGCCAGGGCGCCGGTCGCCATCTCCCATTCCTCCGGCGTGCCGATGTACTTTTCCGGTCGTGTGGAAAGGTAGGCACGGTAGGTGTACCCGAAGGTGGTCATCATCAAGTCGATGAGGTCGAGAATCCCGTGGATTTCACTCTCGGCCTGCGCAGGAGTACAGAAAATGTGCGAATCGTCCTGTGTAAAGCCCCGCACCCTGAGCATGCCGTGCAGCACGCCCGAGCGCTCGTAGCGGTATACGGTGCCCAGCTCCGCGAACCTGAGCGGCAGGTCGCGGTAGCTGCGCAGCCTGGACTTGTAGATCATGATGTGCCCCGGGCAATTCATCGGCTTTGCCCGATAGGGCTGGCCGTCTATGTCCATCGCCGAGTACATGTTCTCCCCGTATGATTCGAGGTGCCCGCTTATCTTGTACAGCTCCTCGCTGGCGATGTGAGGCGTGAAGACGAACTGGTAGCCGCGCCTCCTGTGCTCTGCGCGCCAGAAATCCTCGATGGTGGCACGGACGGTGGCAAGATTGGGATGCCAGAAAATGAGACCAGGGCCCACCTCCTCGTGGACGGAGAACAAATCGAGCTGCTTGGACAGCCGCCTGTGGTCCCGTTTTTCCGCCTCCTCCAGCCGGTGCAGGTACTGCTCCACCTCGGACTGCTTCCAGAACGCGGTGGCGTAGATTCTCTGGAGCTGCTCGCGCTTCTCGTCGCCACGCCAGTAGGAGCCTGACACTTTCAAGAGCTTGAAGGCCTTTATGAGCCCGGTGGCAGGCAGGTGCGGTCCGCGGCAGAGATCGTTCCAGACGATTTTCCCGTCTTTGTCTTTCATCAGGTACAGGGTAGGAGACTCGTTCTTGTGCTCCTCCAAAAGCTCGGCCTTGTACTTCTCACCGCAAGAGCGAAACTCCGCGATCTGCTTGTCTACATCGGCAATCTGGTAGCGAACGATGCGCTGATCCTCCTTGATGATCTTCTTCATCTCCTCCTCGATTTTGCTCAGATCATCAGGAGTCAGGGTGTGCCCCGGTATGTCGAAATCGTAATAAAAGCCGTCCTGAATCGTCGGTCCGATGGCGATTTTCGCCCGCGGGAAGAGGCGCTGCACGGCTTCAGCCATCACGTGGGCGGTGGAGTGGCGAAGCAGCTCCAGCGACTCGACGTCATCGGCGGTGAGAATTTTGACCGTATCGCCATCCTGGAGCGGGGTATACAGATCCCTTATCTCTCCATTGATGAGTGCCCCCACCGCCTTCCGGAAGAGTCCCTGGCTGATGGACTGCGCCAGATCTGCGCAAGTGGTGCCGGCGTCCAGACTGCGTTGAGAGCCGTCGGGCAGGTTAACGGTTATGCGAGTTTCGACTTTTGACATGATCAGCTCCTTAGAAAGCGGCATCCACAAACTGCCGCATCGAAATTTCTATTATAAGCGGGCGGGACGCCCGCGCCCACGGGAGAAATGCTGTACCGTCGGTGGGAGGCGCTTAGCGGGTGCAGATGAAGTAGGACACGGCAGTGCTCCCTCTGTTGACCGCCGCGTGTACCGTTCCGGCCGGCAACTCCAGGGCGTCTCCGGTGTTCAGCTCATACTGCGATCCAGCAATTTCGAAAACGATGCTGCCGGAGACGACGACGATGAACTCGTCATGCGGATGGCTGTGTTGCGGGTAGTAGGTGCCCGGCGCGTCACGCCAGGCAAAGATGCTGTAACCATCCTGGCTCAGACGCAATTGCAGCTCTTGCGCGCTGAGATCGCTATACATTCCTTTACGCACGCGTGCTCTGGTCATCGCTTTCGCTGTTGCTGGTGCCGGCTGGTGGGGAATTCAAGTTGCAGCTGCTTGAAAAAGGAGGCGAGATGCTCGGCCAGCGTATAAAAGCGGATGCCGGCTGCGTCCCAGCTATAAAAGCCCGTGGTTGCGTTGCCTGCGTCTATCCAGGCTTCCACCTTGAAGCCGCCCTCGGGCGTCGATTCGACCAGTAGCTCGAAAGACGGCTCCTGCGGCTCGAAGAGGATCCTGTGTCGCCTGCCGTTGGCTAGCTCGTCCAGCAACCCCAGCAGTCTGGCGATCTCGTCTCTGGGCGACCTTAAGACCAGGCAGGTGTTCTTCCCATTTTCCCCGCCAATCTCCAGGCAACGGCCCCCGCTCACCAGGCTGAGCCGGATCGGCTGCCAGCGACTGCCGTCCTTAGCGTCTTGCACGCTGCCGGCCGGCGCGATTTCCAGCGAGCTCCGGCAGTCAGTGTCCTCCGATTTAAGAACGGCCATCCTTACCTACTTACCAATGCAAAAGCGGGCGAAAACATTGTGAATGACTTCCTCGCTGACCGCCTGGCCGGAAATCTCAGAAAGTGCATCGACGGCGGCCTTGAGGTCGCTGGACAGGCAGTCTTGCGGTCTGCCTTCGGCAAGCGTCGCCTCTGCCAGCCTCAGGGCGGCAACAGCCTTAAGACAGAGCTCCGTCTGGCGGGCGTTGAGCGATGCCTGCCGCTCGCGTCCCTCATCACGGAAGACCCAGCTTTCGATTGCTCCGGTCAGCTCTGCGATGCCGGAACCCGTCTTGGCCGAGAGCTTGAGCGAGCCGATTAAGTTCTCACGTTGCCCGGCCGGTGCTCTAAGGTTGCCGTTGCTGACCAGATCCAGCTTGTTGGCCACCAGCAGGAACGGTCTGCTGTCGACCATCTGCAGGATCTCGTCCTCGGGCTGCCCCCAGCCCTCGGTAAGATCCGCAACGACAAGGACAAGGTCGGATTCGCTCACTGCTTTGCGCGTCCTTTCCATGCCGATAAGCTCCACCCGGTCGTCGGTGTGACGAATCCCTGCTGTGTCCACGAGTATGACGGGAATGCCGTTCATGTCCAGAAGCTCCTCGAGCGAATCCCTTGTAGTTCCAGGAATCTCCGTCACAATCGCCCGCTCGAACTTGAGCAGTTGATTGAGGAGGCTGGACTTGCCGGCGTTCGGCCTGCCGACGATAGCCAGGCGCAGTCCCTCCCGAAGGAAGCGTCCCGACCGCACCGTCCTGGCAAGAACCTCCAGCGCGCCGATACTTTCGGCAAGGGTGGCCGCCACATCGTGCTCGGGGGCATCGCCTATCTCGTCCGGGAAGTCTATGCCGGCCACGATCCTCGTCAGCAGCTCCAGCAAGGCGGTACGCACCGTGCCGATCTTCTCGCCTACGACGCCGGAAAGCGCCGACAGTGCCATGCGCCGTTGCCGCCCGGTTTTGGCTTGAATCAGATCCAAAACGGCTTCTGCCTGGGTCAAGTCAATGCGCCCGGAGAGAAAGGCCCGCTGGGTGAACTCGCCCGGTCGAGCCAGCCTGGCACCCAGTTTAAGGCAAAGGTCGAGAATCGCCGCGGTGATGACAGGTCCACCATGGCAGTTCACCTCGACCAGATCTTCGCCCGTGTAAGTGTGCGGTGCTCGGTAAGGGATGACGACAACCTCGTCGACAGGCTCGCCGGAGTGCGGATCGCGGATGAAGCCGTACCTGGCTACGTGGCTGGCCAACTCGGGCGGGGACGTTAGCCGTCCGGCGGTGAAAATCTGCTCGATGATGGCAAATGCGTCCGGCCCGGACAGGCGCACAATGGCAATGGCGCCGGTTCCCGGGGGCGTCGAAATGGCCGCTATCGTGTCATCGGGGATCATGGACCTGAGAATTTATCATATAAAAGCCACGGGTCCGTCGCTGCTTTCGGCTGTTTCACGCACGGGCAGGCTGCCTGGAATATCACTCGCTTGACCTGGCGGTGCCGCCATATCCGGGTTAGGGCAACGGATGTTTCGTTGGTTGTTTCCCGGGTACAATAGGTGTTGGGCATACCGAGACGTGGCGTGGAGGATCGGCTTTAAACCTATACTAATAGGCCGCGACCTAGCCCAACACCCGCCTCCAGGTGTGCCCTTTGCATCTTTTCTTGCCAAGCAACGTTCGGCGCCAGGCTCCTGCGGTGCCCCGGATCGTTTTCTGACCAATTGTATGCCCGTAGGGTTTCGGCTAGCACAGCTGATCGAACCCGGAAAATGTCATCCTCTTACGAAGCGAGGCGAAGGATCTCACATCTCTGGATAGGTTGCCGGTTCCGCTAGGAGATTCTTCGTCGCTGCGCTCCTCAGAATGACATCGATGCTCCGGTCGTCGCTGCGCTCCTCAGAATGACATCGATGCTCCGGTCGTCGCTGCGCTCATCAGAATGGCATCGATGCTCCGGTCGTCGCTGCGCTCCTCAGAATGACAAATCACTTGGCTTGACCGGTGTCATCCTCTTACGATGGACTTGAGCGGAGCGAAAGCGGTGCTGCGGGAGCCCTTCGCATGCTCCAGCAGCCTGGCTTCGCATTGACAGCATCCGCTCAGGGCGGGCTGCGCGACCGAAGGAACCATCTCCTTGTGCCGACACGAGATCCTTCGCCAGGATGACAGTTTCGAGGCGGGTGACCTGTCTTGGCCGAAACCTTACGTCTGCCCGCGCGCATTCGATCGCGTGTAGTGGAAACTCTGTGACCATGCACCGCCTACTTGAACTGTCACCGGCCCGGTGGTAGTATCACTCAATTGTTTTTGGTGCTCTACTCGGGGGAGATCAGCATGAACAGGGCAGAATTGATAGATGCTGTTGCGAAGGCAACCGGGCAAACAAAGGTTAGCGTTCAGAACACCGTAGCGGCCGTATTGCACACGATCACAGGCGCGGTAGCGCGAGGCGAGCGGGTGACGCTTGTCGGGTTCGGCACATTCGAGCGCCGGCAGCGTCAAGCCAGGCTCGGTGTCAACCCCCAGAATCCACGGCAGAAGCTGAGGATCGAGGCGGCGCGCGTGCCGGCATTCCGTGCTGGTCAGGAATTGAAGGACATAGTGGACGGCAGGGCCAAGCTGCCCGCGCTGCCCAAGTCGGTTGCCCAGCCAGCCAAGCCGAAGAA